>JBJOLO010000164.1:0-3633 GCA_046045565.1 Planctomycetota bacterium
AACCCGCTGATCAACGCCGCTTGGAACGTAGGGGTGGCGCAGCGTTTGTAGGTCGCAAGGATCGCCTCGGGTCTACTCGTACCCTCGTCCAGTTCCGCCCGGTACCACGACAGGTAATGGATGGTATCGTCGACGGCCACGCCTAGAGCGATGCTGGCGGTCATCATCGAACCAATGTCGACCTGGATACCCATCCAGCCCATCGTTCCAAAGATGATGAAGACCGGCAACACATTCGGCAGCATCGCCACCAACCCGGCGAGAATGCTGCGGGAGACCAACATCATCAACGGCGTGATCGTCACGAACGACCAGAAGGTGCTTTCGATCAGGCTGTTCAGCAGCGTACGCTGCGCCTTGTAGACGATAGGCACCACACCGGTATAGACCGCCGAAATGGCGGGAGTCGCCGACGTGGCGGTCTCCGATTCCGTCATCGATCGATCCCGCAAATCGACAATCGACTTTGCAACGGAAGCGATCTCCGTGAGATCGTATTGCGAGGCATCCCCGGCGATGACGACGCAGTCGTACCGCTTGATGGCCTCACGCCAGTTGCCGGTCAACGGTCCATCAATCGGGTCCCGCACATCGACTCGCAGTTTTCCTTTCAGCAGATCACGAAGCGTCACTGCCATGATCTCGTCCACTGCGATCGTGCTCTTGGTGGCTGACAAAGCGTCCTTTTTTATGCCGACTGGCGTCACCGACTGAGCGGTACCCGCCCGGTCGTTTTTCGTTGTACCGGGCGTTGGCTGCGAAAGTGCTTTCCTGGATGCTTCATCCATAGTGGCACGTTTCGGACTCAGGGGAGCACCCAGGATGCAGACGCTGGCTTTCGCCAATTTGGTGTCGCCCCGGGTGGCAATCACTTGCTTCAGGATTTCGTCACGATAGGCTTGCGCGGCGATCACCGGATCGATGGCTTCCTTGAGCTCTTTCACGAACTCGCCATAGTCCACATCCTGCAGTGCGCCGATCCGCAGGCTGATGCGCCACAATTCGGAACCGTCTTGCTTATCCATGCGCAAGTATTCCGTTTTCAGGAATTCGTCGCGGTACTTTTCCAAGCTGCCTTGCTTGGCGTAGCGTTCGATGCTGAGACCTGCCTTGGGTTCGGGCAGTACCGGGGCGAACGTCACGGCCGACATCGAGCGACCCGCGATGTCGCGTCCAGGCTCACCGAACTCCGCTTCGACAACTTGTTGTACGCGGTCGACAATTTGCATGCGTTCCAGGAACGACAGCTGTAGCGGATCGTACTCCTCCGCGGATTGCCGCTTGCGATCCGCCATCGGCGGGCTGAGTTTCTGAGCGGGCACTTTGACGACGACTTCCATCGGCACCAGTTTGCCAATGTTCGTTTCCAGCCAGGCATAGTCGGCCAGGATCTTCGCTTTCGAGTCAAACATCTTGAGCATGTTGACGGTGGTGTTGATGCGACTGACGCCCCAACCAACCCCGATGCAGAGCAACGTGCAACCGACCGCCACCGCAACGTGGTTGCGAATGATAAACGAGGCCAGTCGGTCCCAGAAATGCGCGAGGTAGCTATCGTACCAAGGGTTATCGTCACGATGCTTCTGGGCTGCGGAACGCGGACGTTGAGGCCAGATCTGCAAGGCGGCCGGAAGGTAAGTAAAAAGTAGAATCAACGTGGCCATCACTGCGATGCCGGAGAAGACTCCAAACTTGCGAATGGGCACGATGTCACTGGTAAACAGCGAGAACAGGCCCAGCGCGGTCGTGAGATTGCACAACAAGGCCGGCTTCCAACCATGCTTTACCGCCGCCTCCGGTGCACCCGAATATCCGTCGGACTCCACCGCTTCACGATAATAGTTGATCAGGTGCGCAGCTCCCGAAATACCCAGCACGTAAACCAACGCCGGCATCGACATCAATACCGCGTCGAGATTCGAACCAAACCAGCCGACGATGGCCAAACTCGCGATGGCGGCAACACCACCCACCACGAACACCATGGCCGTGGCGCTGATCGTGCGGAAGCAGGCATACGCCAGGCCGACGCCCAGGATCACGCACAGTGAAACCAAACGCACCAACGTGATCGTGCCCTCTTCGTCGATCGCCACGTTATCCACGGGCGGCCCGCCAATGTGCAGGTCGGTCATCTTGATACCGCATTCGCCGGCTAACTCGTACAACCGCCCGGTCGGCTTGCCGAGCACCCCTCGTCCGATCACGCGATGGAAGTCGGCCAACCCGGCGTCGGTCAACGTGATGATGCAGCAGGTCTGCTTTCCATCGCGACCGAACAAACAGCCCCTCAGACGCTTTCCCGCTTCGGTCGGATTATCTTTAAGAACTCCCGACTTTTCGTCAGTCAGCCCCGCCAGCACCGACGGGCCGGTCGTTACGGTCTTGAAATACTGCGCATTCAAGCGGCGTGGATTCTCGTAGTACCACGCCGCATCTTCCGGCGAGAACGAGGCGACATGCTCACCTTTGATTTCGCCGCCGAACAGTTTGCGAGCCAGCTGCCCCATAAACGAGGCCAGCGGAGCTTTCGCACCCGACCACGCATACAACTCGCCATCCGGCGTCAGGAAATACCACAAGTCGCCCTTGCCTCGCAGCCATTTCTCGTTCCGACCGCCCCAATTCAAGTACTGTTCCGTATTGCAGAACAGTTCAAGACGATCTCCGATAAAGGTCTTGTCGTGGTCGAGCACCAAACTGTGCATCGCGCGTTCGGACGAGGAGGGAACTGCATCCTGATCGGATGCAGGTGCGTCGGTCGAGGCGACCAACGTGGATGCTTCGCCGGCTTCGGCTGCTTCCGCCGCTGCTTTCTGGGACGGCGATTTTTCACGCAGCAGTTTTTTCATGAACAGTTCGTACGATTCGCTGCCCTCTTTGCACTCCGGCCAGCTCGCCACGATAAACCGTTCGCCCAAAAAGTGCTGCCAGAACCACTCCATCTCGGCCGTTTCTTTGAACGTCGAAGGCAACCAATTCTTGACGTCGTTCTTCATTGACTGCACCGAGCTGCGCGCTCCGCGCATCGCAAACGGCACCAGGAAGAAAACCAGCATCAGAATCGGAATGGCCCAACGACTAAAAAACGTTCGCATCGTGATTTCGCCTTTGAAAGCGGAGCCTTCTTGGCCCCAGCGATGATCTCAACCCCCAGCGTTCGGCAACGCGCGACCCGCTCCGAATCCTTCGGGGCTTGCCTGCATGCACAATGTGCCGCGCGCAGTGGTTCCGTGGAAACACTGCTATGAGTTTCATCGGCAGGCGACGGAATTATCCACAAACTTGGTACGTTACTTCTAAGTGGAAAATACGGAACACTGCCCCGCCTCGCGATCAAGAACGCCCGCAAAGTCTTCTCATCCACCCCATCCTGCGAGATTTCGTGAAATCATTCTTCCTTCCATTCGACCGACTTTCACTTCGCAACGTCTGATCGATGTGCTCCTGCGTCTCGCTAGCGTCCTTCGCTTGCACCAAATGCAACCGTTTTCTTGGCCGGACATGCGAGCACTCCGTTTCCGTTCTTTACACGCCCAAACTCTTGATAATACGGAAACGATGACTAGGCTAAAAAAAGGGCCTCGTTTTCCGGGCCGGCTTCGACTGACTTACGTCATTCCTAAGTTATTC
>JBJOLO010000211.1:0-8731 GCA_046045565.1 Planctomycetota bacterium
GGCAAGCGGCCTGCATCCTGACGCTCAGGTTCTGGTTTGTTCGGTTCGAGCCCTCAAATACCACAGCGGACGCTTCGCCGTCCGTGCCGGACGTCCCTTGCCGTCCGGCCTGCTGGTTGAAGATCTCGACGCCGTGCGAGCGGGCGGCGCGAATCTCCTGGCTCATTTGGAAATCCTTCGTCATTTTGGCGTTCCTGTCGTCGTGGCCATCAATCGTTTCGCTGATGATACGCCCGCGGAACTCGAACTCGTCCGTTCGCTCGCCCGCGACGATGGTGCTGAATGGATCGCGATCAGCGACGCATTTACTCGAGGCGGTGCCGGTACCGAGGAACTCGCCGCCTGCGTCACCGAGGCCTGCGGTCGCGCGAGCCACTTCCATCCGCTCTACGCACCGTCGCTATCGCCGCTGGAAAAAATGGAGCGCCTGGCCAAATTGATCTACGGCGCCAACGGCGTAGACCTGTCGCCGCGAGCGCGACAGCAGATGGCGTTGGCCGAGCGGATGGGACTCAGCCAACTGCCGATCTGTGTTTCGAAAACGCCCTACTCGCTTTCGCATAATCCACGATGGCTGGGGCGGCCGGGCGGCTTTCATTTTCCGATCACGGCTTTGCATTTCGCCACCGGCGCCGGGTACCTGTACGCTACCTCGGGCCGCATGCGCACCATGCCCGGCTTGCCGTCCGATCCGGCCGCGTCTCGCATTGATGTCACCTCCGGAGGTCACATTGTCGGACTTCACTGATAACCATCCCCGCGTCACGACGCGACCACAGCATCGTCACGCGCTCGATCGACAAATCATCAAGACATGAAGGAGGTTGCTATGACAACCACTCCACTTCCCAACACCGCTGCAACGGCCGAGCCGCTATCTCTGGCACAACTACGTTGGCGATGCAATCCACAGCAGTTCACCTTCACCACCACCAACGACTTGCCGGAACTCGACGTGCTGCTGGGGCAACCCCGAGCGCTCAGTGCCCTGCGATTCGGTATCGCGATCCGACGCGAGGGCTACAACCTATACGTGCAGGGACCGCCGGGTATTGGCAAACAGACCGCCGTTTTGAAATGCCTGGAACAGACCGCCACGCAAGAGCCAACCCCATCCGACTGGTGCTATGTCAACAATTTCGCCGACGTCCGCCGACCGAAGGCGATCGCCTTGCCGGCGGGGCAGGGCAAGAAGTTCTGCAGCGACTTGAAAGAATTAACATCCGAACTGGCGACCGCGATTCCAGCGGCACTCGAGCGCGACGAACATAAGAGCCGCGTGCAACAAATCGTGCGAGAGGAAGCCGAGCGTCAGGCCGCCACCCTGGAAGCGCTCTCCCAGAAGGCTCAAGAAAAAAGTGTGCAGCTCATTCGCACGCCGGGCGGTTTTGCACTGGCCCCGTTGCAAAAAGGAGAAGTGCTCAGCCCCGACGAATACCAGCAACTCTCCGATGAGGAAAAAAAGAAGATCCAGCAGACCATCACCGAGCTCCAAACCGAACTGCAGTCGATCGTCGAACAAGTTCCGAAACGGAACAAGGGAATGCGCGACAGCATTAAGAAACTGAATCGCGACGCGGTTCAGTTGGCGATCGGCCACCTGCTCTCGCAGATCAAACAGAAATACCTCGACATCGCCCCCGTACGAGAATTCCTGGAGGCGTTCGAGAAGGACATCTTGGAACGCGGCGATGAATTCGAACCGGTTGAAGAGTCTCCACTACCGCTTCTGGGTTTGGGGCGTCCGCAACCGTTGTCCTTCGAAGACTATGAAGCCAATTTGTTGGTCGATAACAGCGAGTCGCAGGGTGCGCCCATCATCTACGAAGACCATCCGAGTTATCACAACTTGATCGGTCGCGTTGAGCACGAATCGCAGATGGGAGCCTTATTGACCGATTTCAGTTTGATCAAGGGCGGAGCACTGCATCGGGCAAACGGCGGTTATCTGATCCTGGACACGCTGCGGCTATTGCAGCAACCGTACGCATGGGAAGGTCTGAAGCGGGCGTTGTACAGCGACACGATTAAGATCGAATCCCTGGGAGAAAGCCTCAGTTTGATCAGCACCGTTTCTTTAGAGCCCGAACCGATTCCGCTCGATGTCAAGGTCATCCTGCTTGGTGACCGCATGCTGTACTACCTGCTTTATGACTACGACCCTGATTTCGCGGAGCTGTTCAAAGTGGCGGCCGACTTCGAGGACTGCATTGACCGCAGCGAAGAAAACTGCGAATTGTACGCGCGGTTCGTGGCGACACTCGCTCAACGCGAAAAACTGCGCCCCGTCACACGCGACGCGGTCGCACTCGTCATCGAACATGGAGCTCGTCTTGCCGAGGACTCTGAACGACTGTCGTTGCATACGCGGACCCTGGCTGACCTGCTGCGCGAGGCCGATTACTGGGCCAGCGAAGAGGACTCGGATGCGATCGAAGTCGGGCATATTAAACATGCAATTGAACAGCAGCGCTATCGTCTGGATCGGATTCGCGAACGGATCCATGAGGAAATCCGGCGAGGCACGATCTTAATCGATTTGCAAGGTTCCCAAGTCGGACAAGTCAACGGTCTGTCGGTGCTCGACCTCGGCAATCATCGGTTCGGTCAACCGTCGCGCATCACAGCCACGGCGAGATTGGGACGCGGTGAAGTTGTCGACATCGAGCGCGAGGCGAAACTCGGCGGAGCGATTCACTCCAAAGGCGTGCTGATCCTGGGCGCATTCCTGGCATCGCGCTTCGCAGCCGACTCGCCGCTTTCGCTCAATGCCAGCTTGGTCTTCGAACAATCCTACGGCATGGTCGACGGCGATAGTGCCTCCGTAGCTGAACTATGTGCCTTGCTCTCGGTGCTCTCCGGTGTTCCCCTTCGGCAGAATCTGGCGGTCACCGGGTCAGTCAATCAACTGGGGCAGGTCCAAGCCATCGGCGGTGTAAATGAAAAGATCGAAGGCTTCTTCGCCTGCTGCAAAGCACGAGGACTTACGGGCGATCAAGGTGTTGTCATCCCCGCAGCCAACGTCAAGCACTTGATGGTCGATCAGGAAATCCTCGACGCGGTATCTGCCGGCCATTTCCGGATCTATGCCGTGGAAACGATCGACGACGCACTTTCGTTGTTGACGGGCGTGCCGGCAGGAACGCGGGATGAGACGGGCAAATTCCCGGCCGAAACGGTCAATGGACGCGTCGAGCGGCGGTTAAGCGAATTTGCGCGTTTGCGTCAGGAATTCGGTACCACGAACCAATCGCCCCCGAAAGGAGACGGAAACTCATGAACCGAGCAACACTCATCCTGAATCGTATCCTTTTTGCCAGCGATACGATGCAACGAGGCGAAGAAGCGCTGCACGCGGCGGCAGAACTGGCATCGCAACTGCAAGCCGAACTCGTCGGTTTGTTCATCGAAGACACGAATCTCCTGCGACTGGCCGGTCTTCCGTTTGCTCAGGAGATTTGCACCTCCTCGGCGGCGCAGCGTCCTCTCGATCTCGCATCGATGGAACGTGCCATGCGTGAGCAAGCCTCCCAAATGCGGGAAGCCGTCGCATCCATCGCGAAACGTCGGAATGTCCCCTGGTCCTTCGGAATTCGACGCGGATCGGTGATTCACGTTACGCTCGCAGCAAGCGAAGATGCCGACCTGCTGATTCTGGGCAGGCGGGATCTCCATCGGCTGACAAGCCCTGCCAAAAGGGGCGCGCTTTCCAAAAAACAACCGATCCTCGTGGTGTATGACGGTTCAAGCGGAGGTCAGCGTGCCCTGGAGACCGGAGAATTCCTCGCGAATCAACGCGAAGTCGAATTGATCGTGGTGATCTCGGACCATCAGGCCGACCGCCGTCGATTGCTCGACGAAACCAGACCGTTGCCTGGCCATCGCCATTTGCGAGTGGTGGTTACTCCGGATTCCATCAACGACATCAAGCAATTGATTGATGCGGCCGGATCGCGCCATTGTGGGCTGGTTCTCATCAACCGCGATCATCGACTTCTCGACGCCGATGCAGCCGGACAATTGCTGAAAGGGCTCGAATGTCCGTTGGGCGTGGTCCGCTAGATTACGACGTCGAGGAAGGTTGGACGTCCCCGCGTTCGCGAGAGACTGCGAACGGCAAGGCGCTGTGTCCATCACCGTGCGCGATGACCGGCCTCCGTCGTCTCACCTTCCGGGGCGAGGCGGCTGCAGCTCCTCGCGGGTCGACTCCGAACTTTGTCCATCACCAAGCGGCATGTCCGGCCCGTCGCCACCTTGCCCGTCGCGGTCGGGCACATCAAACGGCGTCGGCCGTTGGCCGACTTTTTCTGCGATGACTCGAGGAAGCTCTTCGCTGTAACTGATGCTGACCGAAACGCCTTCTTCTTGAAGCATGGTGCCGGTTGCCCGCTGCAGTCCGACGAGCGCCACGTTGTAGGCAGCCTGGGCGCGTACGAAGGAGTTTTCGGCCTCTACCAATACATTTTGTGCCGAGAGAATATCGTCGAGTATGAGTCCCGCTGCGCCATCTTCGCCGGGCAAACGCTGCCAACGTTGCATGAGGTATTCAAGCTCGCGAGCAGAAGCCCGCATCACTTCATATTGAGCGTTCATTTCACGGTAGTAGGTCTCGACCTCGCGAACGGCCAGTTCCACATCGACTTTCACCTGCTCCAACGACGTTTGCAGTTGATTCTGCAGCTGCCTCATTTCCAATTGACGTCGACGGTAACGTGCCTGCGCCGCACGATTGCCTAGCGGCACTTCAAACAGGAGTCCGGCACTGTAGGATGGTGCGCCATTGCTGAATTGATTCCCGAAGGCCGTTGTTACATCGTAGCCGCCATCCAAGCCCATGGCGTAGGTTTCCAAAACCATCTGCAAAGCGGGAAGCAAATCCTTCTGCGACATTTCCAATTGGACCGAGGAACTCTTGATCGCCTTAATCACGCGCGCGACATCAGGTCGGTTGTAAATGGCCGAGGCGACCGCAGTGTGGTAGTCGACTTGCGGCGCAATGCTGTAGGGCAACTCGGAGGGAACGATTTCGGTGCTCTTGTTGAGCGGTAATTGCGGATCGTTGACCAACATTTTCAAGCGAGCTTCGGCATTGCGCACCGAAGTTTCAGCGCGGAGCAACGCCGCACGCCGCAGCTCGAACGCGGCCTGCGCGCGAACTAGCTGACTGGCAACAACATCGAGATCCTTGCGGTTTTCGAGGATCTTTAGGATCTTGGCGACTTCGTCGACCGCGCGACGCTTTTGCAACAAGACCGCCCGCTCCTGGTACAACACCCAATACCCGCGCGTGATTTCAAACAGGTGGTCCTGCAGTTGCGAGAGAAACTGGTCGTACGCTGCGTCCGTCTCAATCTCCGCGATCACAATCAACGCCTGGTTATAGGGTCGCCCGGCGCCTCGCAGCAGCGGCTGACGGTAGCTCAGCGCAAGCCGCGTCTGCCCCTGATTCTGCGGTACGAAGAAGGTGGAGTTACTGGCTTCCGTTGCCAACTGCTGAGAGGCTTCGAACTCACCGCCTGTCGTCGTCCGGCGACGGAGGCCTCCTTTGTTCAACATCTGCTCGTTTTGTAATCGCGGCGGACCGCCCGTGGTCAGCGTGCTACCAACCGGCTCGTCCGTGTCGCGCCATTTCGATTCCACAAACGCCGACCAGTCAAACCGACTGCGTTCTTCCTGGATGGCAGTCTGAGTAATCACGACCTGGTCGGCTGCGACTTTCACCTGCAACGAATGCTCCAACGCACGCCCGACTAAATCGCTAAGGGGAGCCGACTGCGTCGTGCGATCCGACCAAAGCGTCGCGCGGATCTGGTCGTCCCACCATCCTTTGAGCGATGGCACATCGGACACGAACCCGTCTTCCGCGAGTCGGTCGCGAATTCCTTCCTCCCTCTCAATCACGTTCTGCGAAGGCTCCAACTCCACTGCCAGATTCTGGGTCGGGACAATCAACGGTGATGTTTTTTTCCCGGGCTGCGTGAACGCCAATGGGTTTGCGGGTGGCCGAGTTGCGGGTTGCCGGGTCGCGGGTGACTGGGTTGCGGGTGGCTGGGCGACAGCACCAAATCGCGTTGGAGTACGATCCACCGCGGTCCGAACCGGATTCACTTCGCTCTCCACGGGCGGCAGCCGCATCGGCCGGTTGCGGACGGTCGGAGACGGGGCCTTCACGGAGGGACGCGGGGTAGAAGGCTGCTGCGCGGATACGCCAATCACCGACAACGTGAGCACGATTCCAGCGAGCAAACTTAGCGCGCGGGGCCACCTTGTCCATGCCCGCGATTGCTTTTGGCATCGCTTGCGATGGAACTGCGGTGATTGCGGATCCCGACGCAGCTCGATGGTCACAACATCCCCGGGTCATCGATCACCAGCCGAAAGGCTTCGTGCAGCGGATGCCGAACGAATCTTCCCGACAGGCCGATCAGAAGTGCGAATAATCAGGGCCGTTCATGAGTCAGGCAACTCGTCCGCACATCGTACGCTCAGCGAAGCATCCACGATCGAATGGATTCACCGGCATATTACGTACGAACGGTCCATCAGTCGTCATCGGCACAATCCGTAAACCGGTAAAGACATTCGCACGAGTGCCGTCTAGTGAAAATAGGATGACCTGGAAAGCTGTAAAAAAGAAACGCCACGGATGCTAGCAAGCAATTCCGTGGCGTTTAGTAGCTTGAATATCGCGTACGAGCACCTATTCGCAGAACACTTTCAGAATGGACATGGCTTTGCTGGGGCTTCCCGCGGCATTCACGAATGCCTGCAAGGAGGAGAACAGGTCTGCCTTAAACGCAGCACTTGCGGCGGCAGCCTTGGGCGCGGCGACCTTACTACCCTTCTTGCGTCCTCGCTTTTTCCCACCGGCGCGCAAGGCCTGATAAACCAAAGCCTGGCTAACCGTATGGCCCGCTTCCTTCATACCCGCAACGATTTCCGACACCTTCATGCTCGGATTTTTCGTCCTCATGTCCCGAATCAGTTCCGACTTATTGACCGATCCATTGCCTTCAGCCGCCGACTTGGCAGCAGCTTTTCCACGCTTCTTCATCTACTCACCTCTCGTTGTCAAACCAAAGTTGAAAAACATTTCTTTGACTACCCCGATCACACACGACGTCGGTCTGATGGCCCCGTCTATAGAACACGAATGCTTCGTGCTTATTTGTCTCCATCCGATCGTGCGCGCTTCAATAAAATTGATACAAAACGAGTATCAATGGGGGCAAGTCTTCGCAAGACAGCGTAAGTCTAGTTCAAATATATACTATGTCTACTCTCTATATGTAAGTCCCTGCAGAATCTACTTCTTGGTACCCTTCACCCCAATCGTGGTACCGCAGGCGAACATGCTCGTCACAAGCGGCCTGTCGTGTTGCCGCCGCGTGGAGGTCGGCCATCTTGCCTTGCCGTTTCATGCGACGGACCGGCGTAGGTTGGGACGAAGGGTGAGCAAGTCGATTTGACACCTGCGGTTCGCAGAACTCGCAATCCGTTGCCTCGCAGACTTGCATGGCATTTCTTTCGAACCGCACCCCATCCTGATGATCAAAGTGCGTTCGCCTCGAATACCGGGAACGACGAACGTTAAGTGAAGTCACCTTGTTATCACGGCGAGTCGGGCCATACTAAGCGTGTCAGCGAGCTTTCACCGTCCCGTCATTCGTGATGATGCCGCGGGAATTCGGACCATCGGGCGATGACGATGGTCGATAAGTAGCGAGGGGCGAGTCATCAGGAGTAAGGCAACCATGGGCATAGTCGACCACGCAAACGGTACGATTCGCGGTGTTTCGCGGCGCAGCCTGATCCAAGTCGGATACTCGGGACTCGTGGGCGTGGGACTGGCGCAGGTCTTGGGAGGCGAACGGCGGGCGCTTGCCGAACAAGCCCCACCGGCCGGTTCGGGAAAATCGGGGAACTCGTTGATCATCGTTTTTCTGACCGGAGCAGCCAGTCACCACGACACATTCGACATGAAGCCGGATGCGCCGGCGGAGGTCCGAGGCGAGTTCAAGTCGATTGCGACTTCGGTTCCGGGCTATGCGATTTGCGAACACCTTCCCAAGTTGGCGGAACGGGCTCATCGCTATGCCGTAATCCGGTCCCTCTCGCATGGCGACAATAACCACCTGATGTCAACGCATCACGTGTTGACTGGCGAAAAGCAGCCCGGTGGTTTTTTTGACAAGGTCGCATCGCGGGATGACTGGCCAAGCTACGCCTCGGCGCTGCAAGCGATTCATCCTCGCAATGACGGTATTCCTTGCGGCGTGAATCTACCCACGTTCCTTCAGGAAGGCCCGCTAACCTGGCCGGGCCAGCACGCAGGGTTTCTCGGGCCGACATTCGATCCGTGGCAGATTAAAGGCGATCCGAACAGCCCCGAATTTAAAGTCAGCTCCCTTTCCTTATCGCCGGGCCTCGACGTGGACCGACTCGGCAATCGCAAATCGCTGCTCGGGCAACTCAACCAACAACAGCAACGATTGGAGCAATCCGCCGCGTCGCTACGACTGCAGGGCGAACAGGATTTGGCCTACTCGCTGTTGGCATCGAGCAAACTTTCTCAAGCATTCGAACTGCAGCGGGAATCGGAGCCGAACCGCGAGCGATACGGACGCAATACGACCGGACAATCCTTGCTGCTGGCGAAGCGATTAATTGAGTCCGGGGTGCGCGTCGTGCAGGTCAACGTCGGTCGCGTGCAGAACTGGGACAACCACAG
>JBJOLO010000233.1:0-4649 GCA_046045565.1 Planctomycetota bacterium
ACGGCGCTGGCAGTGCATCCTACCGAAAAGTGTGCGGACGGCGAAACACAGCAACCGTTGATTGCCGTGGGACGCTACGGCAAGGGCGAAGTGGTGTATGTCGGATTCAATGAAACGTGGCGCCTCCGGCGTCGGTATGGCGAAAAGTATTATCGTCAATTCTGGTCGCAATTGATTTATCGGGTGGGGATGAGCCACGCGTTGGGGGACAGCAAGCGCTTTGTGCCGCGGTTGGACCGCCAGCAGTATCGTGCGGAGGAGGCGGTCACGTTTACGGTCGAGGCGTACGACGAGAACTACGAGCCGTTGAGCGACGATCGTTTATCGGGGCAATCGCTGGTGGCGGAGTTGACGATTCCAACGCCGGGCGGTGGTGCGCCGCAGGTTCGCGAGCTGGTGGTCCCGATGTTGCGACAGGGGCTCTTCGAAGCCCGTTTCCCGGTATTCACGCCCGGCGAGTATTTCTTGCGCGTGAAAGATCCGGTGACGGATCGCTACGAAGAACGACGATTTGAAGTGACGACCGTTTCGGCAGAGCGGAGTCGCGCGGTGCGTGACGAGCAGTTGCAGCGCGACCTGGCGAGTCGCACGCGGGGACAATCGTACGATTTGACCACGGCGATGCGACTGGTGAACGACCTGCAGGTGGAGCCTCGCGTGGAAACGGTCTCGCGGAATCACGCTTTGTGGACCACGCCGCTATGGTTCATGGCGGTGGTGGCATTGATGTTGGGCGAATGGTTCGCACGGAAGATGGTACGGCTTTCATGACGCGTATAGCACCTCTACGAAATCAACTGAATCTGCTCCGCGAAAAGCGGCGTTGGATCCGTTGGGGTACGGGCTACGCCGGCGTGGTGCTCGCGGTCGTTTGGAGCCTCGCCGCTCTATTTGCCTTGGATGTGCTCTTCGATCTGAGTTTGCCGCAGCGGTTGTTGCTGATGGCGGGCGGTGCAGTGGCGATCGTATGGACGTGGCGCAAGTTCACGCGACCGTTCCTGGGTGTGCAGGAAGACGTGGAGGACATGGCGCTGTTGGTCGAGCGTGAACATCAGATCGACAACGACCTGATCGCGGCGATGCAGTTTGAATCGGGCGATGCCACGCGGTGGGGTTCGACGCAATTGCAGACAGCGGTCGTGGATTATGTAGTGGAGCTGGGTTCGGACCTGGATGTGTTTCAAGGTCTATCGCGCGAGCAACTGGTGCGGCGCGGCGGTCTGCTGGCCGTGACGCTTGCGGCGGCTGTGATGGTCGCTGCGAGTTTCCCCGGCCACATGGGTGCCTTCCTCAATCGGTTGCTGCTGGGATCGCAGCACTATCCCACGGCGACGCGCATCCGTCAGGTGTTGATCAACCGCTCGGCAGTGCTGCTCGATTCTCAAGACGGAACGCAGCCGCGGATTTACAAAGGTTCGCAAGGCCAGGGCCTGCGATTCGAATTGTTGGCTGACGGAACCTTGCCCGATTCGGGCGCGATACGGTTGGCGACCGGCAGCACCTATGGCAAGAAAATGGAACTCACGCGCATGAGCCTGGACCAGCGACTGGCGCGGCTGCGTGAAGCGGACCAGTTGTTGGCCACGGTGCAGGACGATTCGGAGCAATTGTTGCGGGACGCGTGGCGGCAGGACGTCGTTGGTGCGGTGCGATTGGATGCGCCGCGTGTGGCGGAGTTCTTGCGGACCGCCGAATTGCGTCGTGAGGATGTGCAGGAGGCAAGGCAAAAACTGAGCGAGGTCATTGAGGCATGGCCGGATGTCGCGTCGGAGTCGGCCGTGTATGCGGGGGAGCTGCCGCGATTGGTCGACGCCGTGCAGTACAAACTTTACCTGGGCGATGCCTGGACCGATGCGGCTCGAATCGAGATGATCCCGCTGCCGATTGTGCAATTGAGGATGGACGTGAAGCCGCCCGATTATGCGCGTTCGGCGGCTGGCGAGGCAGCTCCGGCTGCCCGGCAAGTGGCCGTATTGGAAGGTTCGAAAGTGGACTTCGGCATCGAAGTGACGAACAGCAAACGATTGGTGAAGGCCTGGGTGGTCGTGGCCTCGATGCCGGAACCGAAACGGTTTGAGTTGAAGCCGCATCCATCGATTGATCGACGCTGGCGCCTGGACGATCCCGCGTCGCCGTTTCAGTCGGTGATGGAAGAACTGCGGTTTGAAGTTCAGGTCCGCGATGACGACGGAATGATGTTGGAACGGCCGTTGCAAGGTCAGTTGCGTTTGCGGAGCGACCGTCCCCCGTCGGGATCGCAGGAAGTGGTGCATCGCGTGGTGCTGCCGAAGGCGAAACCGGTGATCGAGTATCGTGCGAACGACGATTTCGGGGTGGCCGGCGTCCGGTTGCTTGTTCAGGTCGAGAAGCAGTCGGCGTCGGCGTCGAGCGACAAGGGCCGGCTTGTCGAATCGGCTGAGAATGAGGCAGCGGCGACGGAAAAGCCGCCGCGAGTGTTTGAATTGGTGCGAGCGGATCAGATCGCCTTGCCGGAACGATTGCCGTTGACGGGAAAGTATCCCCTCGATCTCGCGACGTTCGATCTGGTGAAGGGGGATCGCGTGCGGTTAGTGTTGGAAGTGCAGGATTACCGCGGTGCTCAGGTCGGCCAAACGTATCAGAGCGATCCGTTGTACCTGGAGATTTCTGACGAGAGCGGCGTGTACGCGGCGATCCTCGAGGCGGATCAGAAATCGGAAAAACAGCTGAACGAAATCATTCGACGCGAGTTAGGAATAGGAGAAACTCCATGAAGACCCGAGCCGGTAATGAACCAGAGTTTGAGGGTGTCACCGTGGATTTGTCGATGCTTCGAACTCTAGCTCGATTCGCCCGTCGCCATGCCAAGGCGGCGTCTGTCGCGACGATGGCATTGGCGGTCGGCACCGGAACACTTCCGGTCGGGATCGGTCTGTTTGGCATGGGGACGGGCTCGGTTCCTTTCGGCAAAACGGCGGTTGCTGAGGATCGCGAGAGCCTGCGGCAAAAGCAGCAACTGCACGACAAGGCGCGCGTGTTGGCGCGGGAACTGGTCACATCAGTGCTCGATGTTCAACTGCGGCAACTGCGAGAAAACGGTTTAGAGAACGAGCAAGTCTTTGGTGATATTCGCGACATGCGGTCGCACATCGATCGGCTGGTGAAAGACCAGATGGAGACGGTGGTCGAGTTATTGGTGAAGGCCCAGGAAGGTTCGCAGGCGGAGCGACTGCAGAACTTCAACGAAGCGCGTGACAAGACGCGCGAGGTTGTTGTGCAATTGATGTCGGAGCGGCAGCGGCTGTATCGTCGCTTGCAGATCGCCAAATTGTCGGCGCAGGTGCAGCAACTGATTTCGATGGAGACGAAGGTCTACAACACGACGCGTGCGCTGCCCGATCAGCCCAAGGAGCAGCGTGAGACGCGGCTGGTGAAGACGCTAGGAGATCAAGACGATGTCGGCGCGATCTACGGACAACTCGTCGACACGCTGAAGGACCTGACCGGCTGGAGCGGCACGGTTGCAGCCGGCGCGTCGGACGGGTTGCGGCTCCTGAAGGTGGCTCGCGTTGACGAGGAGTTGGCGGCGGTGCGTCAGACGCTGGGCAGCAGTCAATTCGACCAGGCGCAGGCTCGCGAGCTGGCCGTGATCAAGGGGCTGCGGGCGCTGCTGGAAAAGCTGGAAGAAACGCAGGGCCTGATCAGTTCGGATCGCGAAGCGGCGATCAAACTGGTGCAGGAGATGATGAAGAAACAGGCGGAGTTGCGGGAGGAGACGCGAAAGACGGAGTTAACCGAGCAGGCCGTGCAGGAGTTGGTGGCGAAGCAGGAGGAGATCCATCGGCAGATTTCGGAGTTGTCGCAAGCGCTAACCAAGTACCCGACTGCGGAACCGTTGGCGCAGCAGGCCAAGGAGTCGGCGGTGACGGCATCGAACGAGTTGTTCGAGCAGGACAAGCCGCAGGCATTGTCGGAACAGAGCAAGGTGCTTGGAAGCTTAGCGCAGATCGAAGAGCAGCTGAAGCGTGCGGTGCAGACCGACCAAGCGAACAAGAGTGCGGATCAACTGGCGGCGGAAGTGAAACAGCTGCAGCAATTGCAGAACGATTTGGGGGAGGCGTTAAAGAGTCAGGAGCAGGCGGCCGCGAATGCGACAGCGAAGCCGGCGGAAGCGAAGCAGTTGGAAAAGCAGACTGCGGACACGCTGGCCAAGTCGGATGCGATGGAGAATCTTCCCAACGTGATTGCATCGCGGTTGCAGGACGCGAAGGAGGCGGTCGCGGAGGCGCAGAATGCGATGAACGCGGCGGCACCGGAGCAGGCACCGGCACGGAACGCGGCTGCGGAGAAGGCGGAGGATGCATTGCGTCAGGCTGCCGCGGAGGTGGCTTCGCAATTGGCGGATACGCAGCGTCGCGAGTTGGCGGTGAAGGTGGGTGAGTTGGCGCGCGCGGCGGAGGCCTTGGAGCGAGCGGCGGCGGCGGAGCAGCATGTGGCCGACGAATCGAGTCGTGCGGCGAAAACCGACGGTCTGACGGCGGCGGATGCGAAGCAACTCGCGCAAGAGCAGTCGGACGTGGCGGCGGTCGCCAACAAGATTGCTGAAGGGATTCAGCAAACCGCGCCGGATGTGGCGAAGGAACTCGCGGAGGCCATGGCCCCGATCCAGT
>JBJOLO010000249.1:0-4084 GCA_046045565.1 Planctomycetota bacterium
CTCGCGCTTAGGAATGCTGCCATGCCGAACTCCTCTCCCGTTGGACAGGGAACTCGCCGGCTGGCTAGAATGACGCGGTCAGGTGCCAAGAGGCTACACGGAGCGCGACATCGAGGTACGACAGCACGGGGCCGTCATGGCGCCCGTTGTTTGTCGTTTTTCACTCTCGATGCCCCTTGGCACTGCCCCGCCTTTATTCCACACCGCTCTTTGCTGCTTGTAAAGGGCCGCAGGTAACAACGCCCATGAACCGATTCACCTTGATCGTGGTTCAAGCCGCTCTGCTATCGATGCTTGGTGGTCGATTGCTAGCAGCGGAGCCGGATGCGTCTCAAGCGGAGTTTACCGAGAAGATTCAGCCGCTGTTGGCCAAGCATTGTCTCGGTTGCCATGACAACCAACGCACCGAGGGCGACCTTAGCTTGGCCGGTTATTCGAACCCGCAAAAGGTGCGAGAGGGCCGCTCGACGTGGCTCAAGGTGCTCGCCAAGCTGCGTGCGAAGGCGATGCCTCCCGCTGAAGAGAAAGAGGTCCCGCGCCCCAGCGATGGAGAATACGAGCAGCTCATTCAGTGGATCGACGGAACGATTAACAAAATCGATTGCACGGGCGACGTGAATCCCGGCCGCGTCACGCTGCGGCGGCTGAATCGAAATGAGTATCGCAATACGATTCGCGATTTGGTGGGGATCGACTATGAACCGGTTGCCGATTTTCCAGCAGACGATGTGGGCTACGGCTTCGACAATATTGGCGACGTGTTATCGCTATCGCCCATCCTCATGGAAAAATACCTTGCCGCCGCTGAAGAGATACTAGGCAAGGCGATTGTCGCGCCGGAGCTTCTCATTTCGAAGCGACTGTCCGGCGAGCAGTTAAACTCGGAAGCAGGCGCAACATCCAACAGCGGAAATGGAGCGCGGGTATTGGCTTCGAACGGTTCGCTGTTCATCAATCTGGATTTCACGAAAGCGGGCAAGTACGACATCCGGATTCTGGCTGCCGGTGATCAAGCGGGCCCCGAAAAAGTAAAGATGGGCGTGCAGCTCGATGGAAACCAACTGCGTGAATTCGTCGTGAAATCGCGTTCCGACCGTCCAGCGCTATTCACGATGACGGCTCAGATTCCCGAGGGCACTCACCGGGTCGCTGTCGCTTTTCTAAACGACTACTACATGCCGGACGCACCTGATCCGACGGAGCGGGGCGATCGCAACCTGATCGTACACCATCTGGAGATTCTCGGACCGCTGGACGACCAAGCCACTGACTTACCGGAGTCGCATCGCCGCATCTTCTTTGTTTCGGCGGACGACGACCTGACGCCTCGTGAAGTCACGGAAAAGATCTTGCGCCGATTCGTCAACCGCGCGTTTCGCCGCGAGGCGAATCCCAAAGAAATGCAGCGACTCATCGACTTAGCGCGATTCGCACACGATCAAGGAGAGACTTTCGAATCGAGTATTCGACATGCATTATCGGCGGTACTGGTTTCGCCCCACTTTTTGTTTCGCGTGGAGAGCGATCCGCCGAAAGGCGAAAGCGTGCGAACATTAAGCGATATGGAACTGGCTAGCCGGTTATCGTACTTCCTTTGGAGCACCATGCCGGATGAAGAGTTATTCCGCATCGCATTCGAAGGAAATCTTCGCAAGGACGGTCAGCTCGAAAAACAGGTGGCGCGGATGCTTGCCGATTCTAAGGCACGCGCTTTGATCGACAACTTTGCAACGCAGTGGCTCAACCTGCGACTGCTCGACAATCTGAATCCCGACCGCGATCGTTTTCCGGCATTCGACGCGGAGTTGCGAGCCGCCATGCGAACCGAGACGCAATTGTTTTTCGGCGAGCTGCTGCGCGAGAATCGCCCCATCTCGGATTTTCTTGTCGCCGATTTCTCCATGGTGAACGATCAACTCGCTCGCTTCTACGGTTTACCGAATGTGGACGGTAAAGAGTTCCGACGCGTCTCGCTGCAGGGCAGTAATCGACGTGGCATCCTGACCCAAGGAAGCATCTTGGCGCTGACATCGAATCCGACTCGCACGTCTCCCGTCAAACGCGGGAAATGGTTGATGGAGAATCTGCTTGGCGAATCGCCTCCGCCTCCGCCGCCCAACGTCCCCGAACTGATGGAAGGGGATCAGGCGCAACTGAAGGGCAGCTTACGTGAACGCATGCAGCAGCATCGTGAAAACCCAAACTGCGCCGTCTGCCACGAACGAATGGATGCGCTGGGGTTTGCCTTCGAGAACTTCGATGCGATCGGCCAATGGCGAACCAAAGACGGTTCCTTCGATATTGATAGCTCGGTAAAGCTCCCCACGGGTGAACCGTTGCGAGGCTGGCAGGAAATGGTGACCTATTTGGCCGAGAGCAACCGGGAGGCTTTTGTGCGATGTTTCAGCGAAAAGATGCTAACTTACGCAATCGGAAGGGGTTTGGAATATTACGACAAGTGTGCGGTCGATAAAATCGTTACGGAGATCGGCCAACAGGACGATCGGATCGGCGCCCTGATTCTAGCTGTGGTTCGCAGCGAACCATTCCAGAAGCGGTCGGCCAATCGCTAATCTGCTTGCGTGATGAAACGGGGAGGCGATGCTAATCCGATTTGCGTTTCCAGGTAAAAGGGTCTAACCTGTAGCCCGTAGGAACCGCGGCTGTGCCCGCCTCCGGTGATCCCGCCTTTGTTTGCAACATGCTCCGCTCCCACAGGAGATGCCATGAACGACCGATTTCGGATTTCACGTCGGACTTTACTTCGGGGGCTTGGAACGGCGGTGGCATTGCCTGCGATGGAGGCGATGCTTCCCACGCATCTGTTTGCAGCGCCGAATGCGAAGCTCGAAGCGGCGGCAACTCCTCCCTTGCGGATGGCATTCCTCTGCGTCCCCAACGGGATGCATATGCCGGACTGGACCCCAAGCGGTGAAGGCAGCGAATTCGAACTCCCCTCGATCCTCGAGCCGGTTTCCGAATTCAAGTCGGAGATGCTGATCCTCAGTGGCCTGACACTGAACGGTGGCCGCGCCCTGGGCGACGGCCCGGGCGATCACGCTCGCAGCTGCGCCTCGTTCCTCACCAGCGCACATCCCAAGAAGACCAACGGAGCCGACATTTCCAACGGCGTTTCGATCGACCAGGCCATCGCCGAGCTCATTGGAACGCAAACGCGGTTTGCGTCTTTGGAACTCGGGATTGAACCAAGTGCTCAGTCGGGCAGTTGCGACTCGGGATACAGTTGTGCCTATTCGTCCAACATCTCGTGGCGCACGCCGACAACTCCGGTCGCCAAAGAAATTAATCCGGCGTCCGTATTTGATCGCCTATTTGGAGCTGGTACACCCTCCGAACAGGATCAAGCCCAGTCGAAACGAACACGCCTGAAGAAAAGCGTGCTGGACTTTGTCTGGGACGACGCAACCCAACTGCGGAAACGACTCGGGGTGAACGATCAGCGGAAGCTCGACGAGTACCTCCACGCTGTTCGCGATGTCGAACGGCGATTAGTTGGCGTGCCACAAATTGATGGCGAGTTGGCCGATGTGGGAAACTACCCGCGTCCGGTCGGGATGCCTCGCGACATGCGCGACCATGTGCGGCTGATGTTCGACATCATGACCCTCGCCTTCCAGACCGATTCAACGCGAGTCGTATCCTTCATGTACGTAAATGAAGGTAGCAATCGCAGCTACAAAGAGATCGAGGTTGCGGAAGGTCATCACGATCTATCGCACCACGGCAACGATTCCGGTAAGCAGGCGAAGATCAGTAAGATCAACCATTACCACGTCAGCATGCTGGCTCATCTGCTGCAGCGGATGCGGTCGGTCAGTGAAGGCGAGGGCAATCTGCTCGACCACTCGCTCGTCATGTATGGCAGCGGGCTTGGTGACGGAAATCGCCATAACCACGACAACTTGCCGATCGCGTTATTCGGTCGCGCTGGTGGACGAGTCGCACCGGGTCGCCATGTTCGGTACGAATCGGAGACGCCACTGGCGAATTTCTACCTCTCGGCAATGCATATGCATGGTTCGCAGGTGGAATCGTTCGGCGACTCCAAAGGCCAGTTGGAACA
>JBJOLO010000289.1:0-4496 GCA_046045565.1 Planctomycetota bacterium
CTGATTCGCCATCCACTAAGGATTCGCGTCCTCGGTCGGGACCGCCACCACTTCCAGATCGTTTTGCACGTCCGAAATTCCCGGCTCCAACTTTGCCAGGCGTGCAAGTAGGTCCTTCTCGTGCTCCGATCCAACCGACCCCGTTAGAATCGCGGTTCGTCCCGAAACCGACACCGTGATGTTCTTTGCCGAGGGAAGATTAGGCAGGTTCGTTAGGCGAGCTTCAAAATTCTGAGCACGCGTGACCGGGGCAACTGCTGCGGGTTGGAAACCCAGTCGCACGGGGATCCGCATGGTGCTGCGGCCGCGGCTGTTCATATTCTGGTTCATGCCGCCGAACATCATGGCGTTGTTGCGGCCCATGCCCATGCCGCCCATACCCATGCCCATTCCACCCATTCCCATACCGCCCATGCCCATGCCACCCATGCCCGTGCCGCCCATGCCGCCGCGCTGATTGCCATTGCCGCTCATGCCTTGCAGCAGGTTGCCACTTCCGGCACCTCGAAATCCGGCACCGCCGGCTCCGAGTCCTTGTGCGTTGGCGAAGGTGCCCGAGCCACCTGTCCCACCGCCCATCGCGCTCCCCATTCCGCTCATGCCACCCATACCCGAGCTCGTGGAGCCAAAACCGCCGGAGGTCGATCCGAATGGGCTGCTGCTCGCTGTGGAACCGGTGCGCCCGCCTGCGGACGATGAAGACGATCCGAATTGGGCCGAAGCCGTGGCAACCAGCGTGCATTGCAACGTGAAGGCCAGTGCGATCGAGGCGATCCATCGGAGTGGGAAGCATCGAGTCATCGGAGGGCACCTTGATTCGGGAATGTCGGAGTGATGCGGCTGGTTTCGGAACGATTTCCGGACCGGATCCGCCCCTCGTAACGGGCAGAGCGAAACGCAGTCTGAAAATCTGTCCCTGCTCTCAAGATTGTCGTCGTTTCGACACTCCATTTCAATAGGAACCGATGTCGCCCTCACCACTGGAACTTGGAGGCCTGTACAATCCGGACAACGGGTGAAGTACGAGGGTTCCCGAGCCATTTGCCTCGCTTCCTCCCACCTCGGGGCGGGCGAATATCGCTGGAAAAACGTGGCGATTGCGTTGAGTTTACCAGTCCGTCCACGGACCGGGGGCCACTGGGTACCCTTGCGAATCGCTCGCTTTTCGCCGACAAAGATCGCACAAGAGACTTGGTATGTATGACACCATTATCATTGGCGGCGGGATGTCGGGCCTGGCTGCCGGAATCCGACTGGCTCATTTCGACCAGAAGGTTTGCGTTCTCGAGCGACACTCGACGATTGGCGGGCTGAATTCGTTCTATCGACTTCGAGGTCGCGACTATGACGTCGGACTTCACGCGATCACGAATTTCACTCCTCGCGGCACCAAACGCGGCCCGCTGGCTCGATTGCTCCGGCAGTTGCGGTTCCGCTGGGAAGATTTTGCACTCGCCCCGCAACTCGGATCTTCCATCGCCTTCCCCGGCGTGGAATTGCGATTCGACAACGACATCGAGTTGCTTACCGCCGAGGTGAGTCGCTCGTTTCCCCGGCAGCGCGACGCTTTTCAGAATCTGCTGCGTCAGATCGTCGACTACGATGATCTCAATGATGAGATCTTCTCGCTTTCCACGCGGGCTCGACTTGGCGAAATCTTTGACGATCCGCTGCTGATCGAAATGCTGCTTTGCCCGCTGATGTGGTACGGGAATGCGCGAGAACACGACATGGACTGGGGACAGTTCTGCATCATGTTCCGCAGCATTTTTCTTGAAGGGATGGCTCGGCCTTTTCGCGGCGTGCGGTTGATCTTGAAACATCTTGTGCGACGGTTCCGCGAACTCGGCGGGGAGTTGAAGCTGCGTTCGAGCGTCAAGCAAATCAAAGTCGAAGGCCAAACTGCCCGCGGCGTGATTCTGGATAGCGGCGAGGAATTGGAAGGTCGTGTCATCTTGTCCTCCGCCGGTATCGTGGAGACGTTGCGAATGTGCGACGACTGCAGTTCGGTCGTCAAACCGGAGCCGGGACAGATGTCGTTCATCGAAACCGTTTCGATACTCGACTGCCAACCGCGCGATTTGGGCCACGATAAGACGATTGTGTTTTACAACGATTCGCCGGTCTTCGATTGGCGCGCTCCCGCGCACGAATTGTGCGACATGCGAACCGGTGTGATATGTTCGCCCAACAATTTCGATTACGATGCTGCGGAGGGGCAGCTGCCGGAAGGGGTGGTTCGGATTACTTCGATCGCCAGCTTCGACCGTTGGGCCAAGCTTTCCGAACCGGAATACCGGCTCGAAAAGATTCGATGGTACGATCGGGCAGCCGCGTCCGCCGTGCGATTCATGCCCGACTTTCGCGGCCACGTTATTGATACCGACATGTTCACCCCGACCACGATTCGGCGATTCACTTCGCATGACAACGGGGCGGTTTACGGGGCACCGCAAAAGCGGCTGGAGGGAACAACGCACCTGAAGAACTTATTCTTGTGCGGGACGGATCAAGGTTTCGTCGGTATCATTGGTTCGATCGTCAGCGGAATCTCCATGGCGAACAAACATTGCCTTCGTGAATCAACCGGTGAGTGATTTGCCTTGGCGGGAATCGAAACGTTCTCAAGCATGTTCCGGGGTCACAGCGTCCATGGGTCACAGCGAACGACAAGGGCAATCATTTCTGATTTGGATCGCAGGCTGGCTGGCCTGCATTGGCTGGCTTGCCTGCACCGGTTCCGTCGTCGCCGCCGACGCGCCTGAAGCCGCCCTGCCCGATTCGACTTGGTTTGCGGCCAGCACGGATGATTTTCAAACGCTCGTCGAGAATTGGCAGCGCACTTCGTGGGGCAAGTTCTTTGCCGCCGAGGCATTCCAGCCACTCCGCAGCGAGCTTCGTGCTGCACGAGAAGCAAGCTTGCTCCACGTGCAGCCTTGGCTCGGTTTCGACTGGGACATGCTGGCTCGCTTCAGTGGTCCGGCGTCGGTCGCTTACGTAACACGCGAAAACCGTGGCGGTTGGGTACTGATGCTCGATGCGCAAAAAAATGAAATGCTCGCCAAAGAATGCCTGGAACTCGCCCAGCGTTACTTTGCGGACTCCGGAGCCTCGAAGCGCGAAGTGAAATTGGGGGAAAACAAGTCGATCACGGCGTTCGAGTACACGCCCAAGGCGAAACCGGAGAAAGCGACGACCGGCAAATCGCCTCCTGCAGTGCCCCCAGGCACCGCGGTGAAATCGACCGAACCAGGCAAATCGAAAGACACAAAAAGTTCGTCAACGAAAGCGCCTGCCGCGTCGAAAGGCGGCGGCAAAGCGGCGGCCCCGGCAAAAGCGCCGCCGAGTGAGCCTCGCAACGTGATCTGCCTGACTTCGCAACACCTGCTGATCGCCGATTCGCTCGAAGCACTCGAAATCCTACTCGACGCATCGGCCAAGCCGAATGCCTCGCTCGCCAACTCGGATCTCTTTCAGCAGATCGCCAAGACCACTGCCGAGTCGTCGCAGAACGCGCCGAATGCCTTGCGTTGGTTCTTGCGTCCCCTGGAGCTTTGGGCGGCTTTGGATTCACAACCGAAAGACCGTCGCAAGGGCGAACGGGATCTGCTGGGTGCGATGAAGAAGCAGGGATTCCGCGGCTTGAAGGCAGCAGGAGGCACGGTCGATTTTCCGAACGATGATGAGATTCGTTACTTCGGGACCGTCGTGGCTCCTCCGCCTTACAAGGCAGCGATGCGTGTTCTCGAACTGCTGCCCGGAAAACTCGAGATGCCCCCGCAATGGGTCGCCGACGACGCGGCTACGATTCAGTCCGCGAATTGGAATTACCGGACCGCGATGAGCGCCTTGGGACTTCTTGGCAGCGAGCTCGAAGATCCGCAAGTTCCCAGCGCCTTCGAGGATACGCTCGACGGACTTGCGAGCTCCCCGGACACCGGACAAGTCGATGTGCGCAAAGAGATCTTCGACAAACTGGCAAAACACGTGGTGATCGTCAGTCGCTTCTCGAGCGATCGCACCAAAAAAAATCCGCTGGGCAAACAGTTTCTCTGGATCGCCGCACCGGGCGTCGAAGCCAACGCGGACGAAGAGGCAGCGAAGAAGGTCGCAAGCGGCTTGATCGACAGCTTGACGCGCCTATTAAAAAACGAAGAGAACATCGTCTCGCAAACTGCACCGAACCAAACCCTTTGGTATAGCAAGGATGATGAGGGTGGTGGCTTGCTCACGCCCAACAGTCCCGTCAGCGCCCTGCTGGCGGGTCAACAGGATATCGTCGTCTCAACCGATCGGGAGCATCTCAAGTTTTTGGCGAAATCCCGAGAACCTGCGAAACCGCTGGTCAAACATCCGGACTTCCAAGTCTTTCGCGAGCATCTCGACGCTTGGCAGACGGAGCAGGCTTGTTACGCATTCTTGAATCGCACCGGCCCGATGCTACAGACGCTTATTGACGCTCTACGTCGCGACGAGGATTTGTCGGAATCAGGCAT
>JBJOLO010000314.1:0-2789 GCA_046045565.1 Planctomycetota bacterium
TTGTTGTTACCTTCGTGTGCTTCATGGCCACCCATGTCACGGCACTCGAGGGCCTCATTCGACCGCGTTGCCCGCATTGCCAGTCTGATGCCGGGGTTTGCCACAAAGAAGTGGTGACCCATCGCTGCCGCATGGTTGAGGAGAAAAAGCCGATCAAGAAAACGGTTTACGAATGCAAGGAAGTGCCTTACTGCGAGACCAAGTTGCCTCGCTTCCTTGCACCAAACTGCTGCCCCGAGTGCAGCGATTGCGTGAAGTACAAGAAGGTGCTCGTGAAGCGGGAGATCACCTGCGGCGAGACCACGAAGATGAAATGCGTTGTCGAAGAAGTGGTTCACAAGGTTCCATGCTGCATCCAATGCCAGCAGGCTTTGGCTCCGCTGCCGCAAGACGAAATGATCGGAGCGACGGCTTCGCAGGTCGAGCCGGTCCACGTGGAAATCGTCCGCTAGGTTTACGGCGGAGCAGCATGGCGAGTCGCTACGCGTTAGGGCGTGATCTGAATCACGACCCGCGCGTAGCGGGCCAGTGGCGGGTCGCCGCGATCGCGCACGGCGACCAGCAGATGCAACTGCGATGGGAAGCTGACGGCGGGAGCGACAAAGGCGACTCGCGGGGCATGCGGATGGGAGAGTTGCGGCAAGTCCTGCAGGTCTCCCGCCTCGCGGTAGAATTCCCACGAAAAGTCGAGCTTGTCGCCGTCAGCATCCGACGACGCTTCGGCGGAGAACTCCACACGTTCGTTCGAACGGACGTTGCGCGTGCGGGTACCGCTCACATGGACGCGAGGCGCGTGATTGGCTGAATCCGGATCGCGAACACACCAATCCATGCGGGCTCGAAAATCGTTCTGCAGGTCCGCAGCCCAGCGTGCCACGGTGTTGTCGCGATTCGTTTCGCCTTGCCATTCGTCTTCCTGGTTCGCGAAATAGTAGTGTTTGCTGACATTCGAGCGGCCACCGTAGCGTCCGCCCCAGCTGCCCCAGTCGGGCTCTAGCGGATCGTTCATGCCGGTCGGCACCAAGTACAGGAATGTCATGGTGTCGCCTTCTTTTTGCCGGTGAGTCGTGTTGAGCGGATACATGGCTCCGAGCGATCCGTGGCCGGTTCGAACATCACGCTCGATATCAAAGTCACCGGCGGTCGCGGTGATTGCGGAAAAGCGGTGATACCAGCGCCGTCGATTCCGTTCCGGCCGGAAGGTATCGATCCACATCGGAAAGCCCGGTTCCAACTCGTAGGTGTGCTCGCCGAACTGATTGTCGCTGCTCAAGTAGATGCGAGACTTGAATTTGGCATATGCCTCCCTGCCGCGGCTCTTCAGAATCTGGTCGAGCGCGCGACGCAGTGAGCTTGGCGCCGACCCGAAGTCGGTTCCCCAATTAAGAAACCAAACGGGGCGGGGATCTGCGTCGTCGACGGCACGCAAGATCAGGTTTACGCCCTCGTCGCTCTCGGTCATTCCCGAGAAAACGCGAGCCTTCATCGACTCCGCGTCAGGGTATCGCGGGTCGTGTTTTCGCAGTCGCTCCGCGTGTTCGCCGTAGGCGGCCACCATCGCGCGCACAATACCCGGCCCCGTCCTTTCGCGATGCAGGTTTTCGCCATCGCGAGCGTCGCGCCGATTCGCGATGATGCCCAGTACGTCAAATTCGTTCGCGTACATCAGGAATCGCACCAGCGATTGTTCGTCGTCCGGATCGCCGCCCGCGTCGGTTTCCACGATCACGCGCACTCGCGGAGCGTATTGCGGACTGTCGGGATCGGTGATCGGCGGATCCGTGCGAGGGCGATCCGCATCGTCATCGGCTGCAAGGGCGACGAATGGAAAAAAGCCAAGGTGAAACTGCAACGCCAACTTGAACAGGATCCGGATGATGCAGGCTGCTGAGCTGCGAATGCGGTTGGCGTCGATGCGGAATTGGCGGAACATAGGCAATCCTCGCAGGAACTTGCCGAGGAGAACAGATCGTGGCATGGTGATTGATCCGCAGACTACTTGCCTTTGCGCAGCGGTCGTCCCGGGCGATGGGGCGTTGGTTGACCATCATCAAACACAACGGTGCCATTGACGATCACGTAGTCGATGCCCTCGGCGTAGGCAAACGGTGATTCGTAGGTGGCTCGGTCAGCGATGCGATTCGGGTCGAAGATGGTGATGTCGGCGTACGCTCCGACGCGCAGGTTTCCCCGATCGGTCAGGCCGATTTTGGACGCGTTCAGCGAAGTCATCTTGCGGACCGCATCTTCCCACGACAGCAGGCCTCGATCGCGTGCGTAGACGCCAAGCACGCGAGGAAACGTACCAAAACTGCGAGGGTGAGGATTGCCGCGCCGCAGCGGCCCCGCAATCGCCAAGGCCGAGCCGTCCGAGCCGATGGAGCACCACGGTTGGCGAAGCGCGAGATTCATGTCGGCTTCGCTGTGATGCTCGTAGACGGTCGGCACGGAGCCTGCGTTATCGAGGAGGATGTCAAAGAGATGGTCGAGCGGATCGTCGTTCGACTTGGAGGAATCTTTCTGCCGCAGCGAAAGCACTCGATCCATGGTGAGTCCCTGGTAAGGGCCGGCGGCGCTGATCAGCATCCGCGACCAATCGCCGCCGACGGCCGTGTAGTGGTTGTACCAACCGGGCAGGCCTTCGCGGATCTCCTGCTTGATGCGAGGTCGCAGGGCCGGATCGCGAAGTCGTTCGAGCATTTTTGCTGTGCCGCCCTCGTGAACCCATGGCGGAATGATGCTCGATAAATTGTTGCTGCCGCGGGTGTAGGGATAAACGTGCGCTTGCA
>JBJOLO010000328.1:0-2579 GCA_046045565.1 Planctomycetota bacterium
CACGACGAGCAACTCGACGAGCGTGAAGCCTTGGGGTCGGGGGGGGCGATCCTGCGAAGTACGTCTCGCCTGAATCAACCCTTTGGTACGGGAGAATAAGAAAACTTTCGACATCGCATTGCACTCCATTATTTTTTTTGGTTCGTTCGAACAACTTGTGAGGCACCGTCTATCGACTGACTTCAATCGGCGGAAACTTGTTCGGGTTCGCGGTAACGCGCAACACGTGCTCCGTTGTTTGCGGCGAACCTAATCGAGCTGGAAGCACGTTTGGCCCCGGTTCGCTGCTGCCGTTACCGTTGTCGATTGGTTGGTAATATTCGATTGTGACCGCGTACTCGCCGACAGCCGCGCCATCGTCTGCTTCGTACGTGCTCGCACGAAAGGTGCCGTTGCTGTCCGTCTGTGCCCGAGCAGCAGGAACACCCGAAGCATTTGCATCTTTGGGGTGGAGCACCACAAACGCGTTGGCCAGAGGATGGCCATTCAATGTGACTTGGCCTTCAACCGGAAAGACCTGCACGCGATCGCTATTCTTCCCGCACCCCACGAGGGTTGCGAAGGTCAACGACACAATCAACATGAGGGTTTTCACGGGAGCATGAAATCCGGAGAGAAACGGCACGGTGATGCCCCGACTCGGCTCCGCGGTCTCGAGTGCAATGGTTTTCTTTGCGCTTACGAGTGACGAATCACCCATCGTCGCTTGCGACAGCAACTCACCTTGGCTCTCACGGCGATCAACCGACTGCCCAGCGGCTGCAACCGCTAATTCATCGTGAATGCGGCGAACTCCGGCGACGCGCCGGATCGTTTCGACCGCCACCTGCCGCTCGTAAAATGAGGGAACCTCGCCGCGAAGCGTTGCGACACCTCCCAGCACCTCAAATCGTATCTGCCGAAACGAATGCCAATGACGAAGTGACAAGGCAATCCCGATGCGAAATCGCAAGTCGGAGTCGGGATCGTACTTCGAGGGAACCGCATGGTTGCTAATGTCCTGGACCATGAAAATTTCTCCTTGTTTTTTGAACGCGTTTATGACTCGAAATGGTGAAGAGGCCCGTAACGGTGATCCGGTGGAAACAACAACATCCGACACCCATTCGAAATGACATGACGAAACTCCTTGGCAAGTGACGAGGGAACAACTCATGATTCAGACACACCCTGGAGGTATAGCGCGACAGTGCAACACGAGGCCCACGACCTACGTGGAAGCAAAACAGCTGCAAGCCTCGCACGAGCGGGCTTACAACACCTCTGGATGACCAGTCGGCGGAGAGCAGAATCGAGAGCGAATCAGCCTCCCGAGATCGGGTCAGCAAAAGAAGGCACGTCGGGAATCAACATTTCTCAGGCTCCCGAATGTCGGTGCCGCCACCGTTACGCAGGCGGCGTTTTTCCGTTCGATCGATTTGAATCACCACACCATCTTGAACGATCACTTGGAGCGAGCCGAATCGCAGTCCGGCGAGCGCTTCGCGAATCTGCGTCATTTCGCGATCTCGCCTCGATTCGTTTGCACCTGGTTCTTGAATTGACACGGCTACTGCTCCTCGTTCCCCGCAACCTACCGACCATGCGTCCCATGACGCGGGATCAGATGACGTAATCCGGCACGAAAACCCGCACCCGGCGTGGCGACACAAACACGTTGTCACCCGACTGCAAATTCAGTTCCGCGAGTCGTTCAAATGGAAGATCCACTTGAATCTCATTGGTGCCAGCCCCGAGCAATTCGATTTTGGCAACGGAACCAGCGTGATTGATTCGCGTGACACGAGCCGGCAGGCAGCTGTCTCCGCATTCAAATCGCTCGATGTCCAATTCATGCGGCCGTACGTAGACATTCGCCAGCGGACCGCTCGATCCTGCGAGTTCGGAGTCCGCAACTTTGATCCCGTGCAGCACCGCCTCGCCCTTCTCGATTCGCCCTCGGAAAACGTTGACGTTACCGAGGAAGTCGATGACAAATTCGGACGCTGGCGAGTGAAACACCTCGGCTGGCGACCCCACTTGCTCGATCCGAGCCTTGTTCATCACCACGACGCGATCGGCGACCTCGAGCGCTTCTTCCTGATCGTGCGTCACCAACACCGTCGTCACGTGTCGCTCGTCGTGCAACCGTCGCAGCCACTTCCTCAATCCCTGCCGGACCTTGGCATCCAGAGCCCCGAACGGTTCGTCCAGCAGCAACACGCTCGGCTCGATAGCGAGTGCTCTGGCCAATGCGACGCGTTGGCGTTGACCTCCCGAAAGCTGAGAGGGATAGCGGTCCCCGAACCCCTCAAGTTGTATCAACCCGAGCAGGTCACCAACTTTGTCGCGAATGACGTTGCTGGACGGCCTGGACTTGCGCGGCATCACGCGAAGACCGAAGGCGATGTTTTCAAAAACAGTGAGGTGCTTGAACAAGGCGTAATGCTGAAATACGAAGCCGACTTTGCGTTCGCCCACCTGTCGATCGGCGACATTTTGGCCGTGAAACATCACGACGGCGCCAGGCCGATCGTCGGGCACATCCAGGCCGGCAATGATCCGCAGCAAGGTCGTTTTGCCCGATCCGGAAGGCCCCA
>JBJOLO010000337.1:0-6596 GCA_046045565.1 Planctomycetota bacterium
AAGAACCCTACACCCTCTTCGTGTTGTTATTACTACCTTCGGATTTTATTTGCGGCTTCGTAACTTTTTCAAGCCTGATCTGGCAGACAAGCATCGGCCGTACTCGAGTGAGTGCGTCAAAATGACCGGGAAGCCGAGCCACTTTTTGACGGTTGTGCGCGCGCCAGGGCGGCCCGCTGCCTCGGAAGAAAATCTCGCTTTTTTGGGGTGAAATGCTTCACTTGCCCGTCCATCCTGCAAGCCCATGCGGCGTTCCCGGGAATTTGGCACGCTGGTTGCAACGGCGAAAAAGAACGTGAGCGATTCGGGGACCCGCAGGCGGTCGGTCGCTCATACGAGACGAACCAAACAAGCCCATCGTTCTGGGAAAGGAAGGTGCACGATGTTTGCGCGCTGGCAACCATTCGAAGAGATGCGGTCTGAAATGAGTCGACTTCAGGACGAAATGAATCGCGTTTTCGGTCGCTGGGGAAACGGCTCGCGGGAGTTAACCGGAGTCGGCTATCCGCCGTTGAATATGTGGGAAGACAAAGACAACTACTACGTGGAAGCGGAACTACCCGGACTGGCCTTGGGCGATCTCGAGATGTTCGTGACCGGCGATAATCAATTGAGCATCAAGGGGGAGCGCAAGCGACCCGAAGTGAACAAGGGATCGTGGCATCGCCAGGAGCGCGGCTATGGCTCGTTCAGCCGCCTCGCCGAACTGCCCGGACCTGTGGATAGCGAACACGTTTCCGCGACGCTCACCAACGGTGTACTCAAAGTCACAATGCCGAAAAAGTCCGAAGCCAAACCACGTCGGATCGAAGTCAAAACCGTGTCGTAGTCGAGCGATATTTCCACGTTCGAATCTTACCGAAACTCAACTTTCCTTCTTGAGAAAGGAACCATCGTCATGAATACGGAACTTCCTCAGGCCGCTCCGAAATCGACGCAGCCCGCCGTTCCTTCCGCGGAACGAACTCGAGCCGGTACCACGTATACGCCTCGCATCGATATCTGGGAAAACGAAAGCGAACTGGTCCTGTGCGCCGACATGCCCGGCGTCAACGCGGAGGACCTGGAGATTCAATTCGAGAACCGCGAGTTACGCATCTACGGCAGGATCGCCCCCCGTTATCGGGGCGTGGAACTGCTCGATCGCGAATACGGCATCGGCGATTTCTTTCGTGCCTTTGCGATCGGAGAATCGATCGACGCCACCCGGATCGCTGCGGAACTGAAAAACGGCGTCCTGACACTGCATCTGCCGAAATGCGAGCAACGGAAGCCACGCCAAATTCAAGTGGTTTGCAGCTGAGGCCGTTCGCTGCACCGCCCCGTTAGCCGCGGTATTGGTCGATGAGTGATGCGACGAGCGCAGTCCAGCCGGTTTGATGCGATGCACCCAACCCCGCACCCGAGTCGCCGTGGAAGTATTCATAGAATAGCGGTAGGTCCCGCCACGCGGGATCCTGCTGCAAACCCGGGTGGGAACCAAGCTGCGGGCGACCGGCGCGATCATCCAGAGTGAAGATGCGAATCAGACGATTGGCGAGATCGTGCGCAACCTCGCCCAGCGTCGCCGTAGAACCACCGGGACGCGGAATCGCGAAATCGCTACCCCAGGCTTTCGCCAGCCGCGTCAACGATTCAATCAGCAGGTAATTCGTCGGCAGCCAGATCGGGCCCCGCCAATTCGAATTCCCGCCCTTCACCCTCGTCCGCGATTCCCCCGGTTCGTAGCCAACCTGATTCCCCTGAAATTCGAACGGGTGCCGCTCGTGGTATTTGGAAAGGCTGCGGACGCCGTAGTCGGATAGAAACTCCGCGGGATCAATCACGCGTTGTAGCATCCGCCGCAATTGTCCGTCGTTGACAATGGTCAGCACCAACGTCTCCTGGTCGTTCTGCCTCACCGATTGCACGACACCCTGGGTCAGTTCTGAGCGATTGGCGAGAAACCACTGGACGTTCTCGCGAAAATGCTGAAACCGCTCGAGCCACTGCTGCTCCAATCGCTCGACAGCAAACAGCGGAATCAACCCCACGAGCGAACGCACGCGGAATTTGCAAACGCTGCCGTCTCGATGAATCATTCGATCGTAGAAGAAACCGTCTTCTTCGTCCCACAACCCGTGCTCACCGCCGCCTAAATGCTTCATCGCGGCCGCAACGTAGACGTAGTGCTGAAAGAACTTGATCGCCAGCCCTTCGTAAGCCGGATTCTCCTTCGCTAACTCCAACGCGATCCGCATGAGATTCAGGCAGAACATGCCCATCCAGCCGGTGGCATCGGATTGTTCAAGCACCATTCCGTCCGGAGCCGGCATGCTGCGATCGACCACGGTGATATTGTCGAGACCGAGAAAACCGCCTTCGAAGATGTTATTGCCCGAACGGTCAACTTTGTTTACCCACCAGGCAAAATTAATCAGCAGCTTGTGAAAGCATCGCTCGAGAAAATCGCGGTCGGTGATGCCCCAGCGCAAGCGGGCTCGATTGTAGACCCGCCACACGGCCCAGGCATGCACGGGTGGATTCAAATCCGAGAATTCCCACTCGTAGGCCGGTATCTGTCCGTTGGCATGCTGAAACTGCTCGAACAACATCACCTGCAACTGATCCATCGCGAATCGCGGATCCACCTCGGCTAACGCCACGCATTGGAACGCCAGATCCCAAGCAGCAAACCACGGGTACTCCCATTTGTCGGGCACCGTCATCACGCGCAACGAATTCAAGTGCCGCCAATGTTGATTGCGAAGCCGGTGTCGCGACGCCGGCGGCGGCTTCGTCGGATCTTCGCCGTCCAGCCACTTTGCCACGTCAAACAAATATGACTGTTTCGTCCACAGCAATCCGGCCCACGCTTGTCGTTGAATCCGCATCTCGTCCGCCGTGGCATGAGCCGGATGCAACTGAGCATAAAAGGCATCGGCCTCGTTGCGGCGGCGCTGCAACGTTTCGGCAACCGGCGCCAGCGGTGAATCGAGTTCCCCTTTATCGGTGAGCCGGAATTCCCACGACACGGTCGCTTGCGCTGGAACCTCGGTGCGATAGTGAATCCCCGCTTTGGTCCCACGAAACGGAACAGGATCCTTGCCGAGACCTCGAATCACCCAGTCGTGAAACAAGTCCTTCACGTACCGCGATCCCCCGATCGCATGCGTCCCCGACGTGCGCGCTGTGTTGGTTTCATTCTCGGTCATTAGCACGCAACCGCCCGGAGATCCGTACAGGATCCGGCGGCCGATTTGATAATCGCTGCGGATGGTCGGCTCATTGCGCCGATCCATACCATCGACTTCCAGCATTGCCAGATGATCGGCATGCGTCCGCACCCTGATCCACGGCTTGCGGCCCGGCGGACGCGTCCAGGACCACGTGTTGCGAAGCCAGAGCTGCGGAATGAGATCGAGCGGCGCGGTATCCGGCCCACAATTTGTTGCGCTTATGCGCATGCAGAGATCTTCCGGGTCGAGCTTCGCATACTCGATCGTAATGTCGAAGAAACGGTTTTCCTCGAATACGCCCGTATCAATCAGTTCCCATTCGGGATCAGCCCCCGATCGTCCCCGATTGCGCTCGATCAATTGCTCGTACGGAAACGCCCGCTGCGGATAGCGATACAGATACCGCATGTAAGAATGGGTCGGCGTGTTGTCGAGATGAAAATAGCACTCTTTCACATCCTCGCCATGATTGCCCTCGGCATTTGTAAGCCCGAAAAGACGTTCCTTCAGGATCGAATCGCGATGATTCCAGAACGCCGGCGCAAAAATGAGAAACTGATAGCGATCGCAAATCCCGGCAATGCCGTCCTCGCCCCAGCGATACGCTTTGCTCCGTGCGAGATCGTGAGGCAGGTAGTTCCACGCATCGCCATCGACGCTGTAGTCTTCCCGGACCGTCCCCCAAGCGCGTTCGCTTACGTAGCAACCCCAGCGTCGCCAACCGCTGGCGTCGTCACGCAGTTCTTCAAGTCGCTCGCGCTCGCTCGCCATCTTCTTCCCATCCAAACCGAGAATCGCCACGGCCGTTGTGCCTGCCGGTTTGTGCTTGCCGGCGCGATGAACTTCAAGGTCGCGAAAACGGCCACAGCTTAAGAGTACTTCAGGCGAATGGCGAGCGGACGAAGGCGGAGTGACTTCCGGTGCCGGATCCCCGTTCTCAGGCGATACGACCGGATCGGTTGTTGAGCCATCCATCGCGGATTCGACGCGGACCAGCTGCACCATGCCGGCGAAAATGCGGGAACGCGTACGCGGATCGTGCCGGGTTGAATGTCAGCGGAACACCGCGGTTTATCCCACCAGTTCCCGCAGTGGCGACACCTGATTTGCGACCAGGTACTGCGGCCGGCCGGTGAGGTCGGGAACGGTCACGCTGGTTGTATCGATTCCCAAGTGCCGGTAGAGCGTTGCGAAAACTTCGCCAAAGGTAACCGGACGATCCCGCACCTCCGCCGCCAGGCGATCGGTGGAACCGATGATTTGTCCCGACCGGAACCCGCCACCGAACACCAGCGCAGAGTTCACTTGCGGCCAGTGGTCGCGTCCGACGATCTTGCTGATCACCGGAGTGCGGCCGAACTCGCCCCAAACAATCACCGCCGTGTCGCGATCCAGTCCGCGATCACGCAAGTCATCCATCAGAGCGGACAAGGCATTATCGAAGATGGGAAAATCTTCCCGCTCGCGGTTGAAAATCGTGTTATAGTCGCCGCCGTGCCAATCCCATTTGCTGTAATTCACCGTCACGACGCGGCAACCGGCTTCGACCAAGCGTCGAGCCAGCAGAAAACTTTGCGGCACACGAGGCGCGCCGTTCTCGTCGATATGAATTTTCTCGTTACCGGTTCCATATCGTTCCACCAACTTCGGGTCTTCTTTGCTCAGGTCGAGCGCATCCGCGAGTCGGGAAGAGGTGAGAATGTTAAAAGCTTGAGCGGTGATTTCGTCCATGCCCGTGAGCTTACGCGACTGATCGATATCGCGTCGCAAGCGATCGACACCGGCCAGCAGCGATTTCCGATCCGCCATCCGATCGGCCGTAATGCCCTGCAGCACCATATTCTCGCGGGCCTTACCACGCGACTGCAGCGGCGTTTGGCCGACACCAAGAAATCCCGGTCCGGGTTCGTTGTAGGGACCATGAGTGCAGGTGTAGCAAAGGCTGGCAAATCCCGGCACCGAAGGCGTGGTCGGTCCGAGCACGCGCGATACCACTGAACCGAACTGCGGCCAACCACCCGCCGGCACATTGGGGCCCGGCTTGCGGCCGGTAAAGCATTGATAGGCGTCGTGGTCCGCTTGCGAATCGGCAATGGAACGAATGATGGAAAGGCGATCGGTGCGACGAGCAAGTTGCGGCAGCAGTTCGCAAATCTCGATGCCCGGCACGTTGGTCGCGATCGGTCGCATCGGACCGGCCACTTCGGCGGGTGCGTCCGGCTTGAGATCCCACAGATCCTGATGCGGCGGACCGCCGACCAGGTAGATCATGATCACGGCCTTGTGCGGGTTCGACCGTCCGCTGGTCGACTCGGCAGCCAGCAGTTCCCGCAGGCTTAATCCGCCTAGGGCCAGACTGCCCACTTGAAGGAACGTGCGACGATTCACTCCACTCGAGTTCCTTCGCGACGCACTCGAGCCGTATTGTAATTCCAACATACGTGCACCTGCCCGGGCCAAATCCACCAAGCCACGAGCCGCAACCGACCCGCGTACCTCCAACAATGTAGATGTCGGCAGCGATTCGATCAATCGAATCTTATTTTTCCCGGGCCAACTCGGCTGCCTGGTAGCTGGCGTCCAGACGTTTGACGAATTGATCGCGCACGTAAATCTTGCCGGTCGGCTTCCCGTAGTTGCGAATCTGTCGTGTGCGCCCCGAGGCGTCCTTGGGCAGCAAATCCAACAAATTCGGTACGGCCTGTCCGGGATTCTGTCGCGCGTAACGATCGCCGTCGGGGAGCCGGATCAGGTCGTGGATCAACGCCTGCCCGCCCCGCTCCTGGCTGACACGATCCAAGCGATCGTAGATCAGTGATTCGGAGACAACTTTTTTGATGAAGCGCTGGCCGGGCTGTGATCGCAGTTGCTGCACAAGAAAGTGCGAGTCAGGCAAGAGCTCGCCCAGAATCTGATCGCGATCCTCCACCTTCCAGCCCAGTTTCGCAAGGACATCAAAAAGCGGGGTCACATCCCCGCGTGCAATCAGATCGTGACGCCCCGTGAGCCGCCGACCTTCAAAGTTTGCGTTTACCGCTTTCAAGACGTCGTTCCACGTCGGAAGCTTTTCCTCCCCCGTTCCCGCGCTCTCAGATCCCTCGCTCACAGATCCCTTGCTCACAGATCCCTTGCTCACAGACGGGGGCTCGACGGACGGTTTCCGCGATGCAGATCGGTCCACGCCGCTCTCCCCGTCGCGACGGCGACTCGCAGGTCGATCGGATCGCGGCGCGGGCACAATCGGCCGAGGCGACAACTCGCGCAGAGGCAGGCTACGTGGCGGAGTATCCATTGCTGCACGATCCTGAGTTGCACGATCCTGGGCTGCACGATCCTGGGCTGCACGATCCTGGGCTGCACGACTGCGGGATACCGGAT
>JBJOLO010000394.1:0-2699 GCA_046045565.1 Planctomycetota bacterium
CTGGTCTGCAGCACGCTGGTGACCGCGACCTTCACCACATTTCCCACGTGCTCGCGTCCGCCCTCGACCACGATCATCGTACCGTCGTCTAAATAACCGACCCCTTGGCCGATTTCTTCGCCGACTTTCACAATCTTGACGTCCAGGCTCTCGCCCGGGAGAAACACCGGCTTGAGCGAATTGGCGATGTCATTCAGGTTGATCACCGGAACGTTGTGAATGCGGGCAACTTTGTTCAGGTTGTAATCACCGGTGACAATTTTGCCGCCCAGGTGCTTGGCGAGCAGCACCAGCTTCATGTCGACCGGTTGGCCCGCCATGTCTTGCGTTTCCGTGTCATGGATCTTCAGATCAATGTCGCGGTTGTTTCGCAGCTTGTTCAGCACGTCGAGTCCGCGACGGCCCCGCGATCGGCGCAGCTTGTCGTTGCTGTCTGCGATCATTTGAAGTTCGCCGAGCACAAACCGGGGCATGATCAGTTGGTTATCCAGCACATTCGTTTCCGCCAGATCGGCGATGCGACCGTCGATAATGACGCTGGTGTCCAACAAGTAGGGTCGAAGTCCTTTGACCTCTTTGGCAAATTCGACATACGGAATGATGAACCGGAAGTCATCGCGAGTTTGCAGCAGCAGACTGATGCAGATGTAACTGAAGGCGACGGCGAGTAGCAATTGGATGATCGGTTTGACTTTCGAGATCTGCAGGTCGGGCGTGAGCAGGAGCGGCTCGAGTGCAATGCTGACTGCGTAGGTCAAAAACAGGGCGACGAGAATCCCGAAATAGATGGAGGTGATCGTATCGAGCCGCTTGCGAGGAAAAATCGCGTCGATCGCTACGATGGCGACGGCACCGACCATCACCAGGACGAAAAAAACGATGCCCGACCCGATCGGCACGTACTCTGCCTGAGGTCGATTGATATTCACGATGTAAGCCGCCACGCCGGCGGCTACAAGCAGAAAGACGCTGCGGAGGATCCATAACGCCATGTTGTTGGCAAACTTATTCGTATCCATGGACATCCGTAACTGGTACTTGAAGGTGTATCGATGCCGTTATGTGCGGCGCAAACCGGACCCGGCACGGATACCAGATCGGGCTCACGTCGCTCCACTCCGGACTACGCAGGTTGTGCGGGAAGGGTGCGCGTTCGGGCCGACCAATTCGTCTGCCCAAGGCCGCTCCCTCGTAGTGGGGGTTATATACTATGCAGGTAGGATTTTGCGAGCGGTGTGCATCGCATTCGCTCTCGGCCAAACCGCTCCTTGCAGCGGATCCGCCAGCGGATCGCGAGTCAAACGGGACGGAACAGGATAGGAAAGCTCCGACCCGACTCGGCAGTTTCCCATTCTATGCAGGAGCAGTCGGGCACGGCTAGCGGGAAGTGCAAAACAATCCCCGGCCGACCGCTCCGCCAGCGGTCAGGGCACGCTCGCCAGTCGTTGGTACGCCGCGTCGCAGTAGCGATCAGTCATGCCGGCGAGATAATCACCCACCGTGCGCTCCAATCCGAATTGCTCCATGCGTTCGCGAAAGCGCATCGGCAACTTGTCCGGGTGATTCACCAGCGCATGGAACATGGTTCGCAAGCGGGCCTGCGCGATGGTGCGAACTTCCAGGATTTTCGGATGTCGATAGACGCGATCGAACAAGAACGATTCGAGCACCCGCTTCTGCGCCTGAATGGCGGGGGAAGGCTCGATGAGAATGCCGGTGTTGCGTACTTGTTGAGAGGTCCTATTTGCGGCCGTGCTCAGCGTTGGCGCTGAATGCGCGAGTACGTCGGTGACCTGCAAGTCGATCAACTCGTGGACGATCGAGCTCCGCAATAGCTTTCCGGATAAGGGACGACCGCGTTGAGCGACGCGTTCGGCCGCGAGTGCCACAAGCGGGATCTCGAGCAGCTGAGGCAGATCGACGAGACCGAGTTTCACTGCATCGTCGGTGTCATGTGCGTCGTACGTGATGCTGTCAGCCAGATCGACGATTTGCACTTCGAGCAGCGGGACGAGCTGGGCGGGCTGGTTCTTTTCTGCGCGATGTGTTTGGCCGTCGAGCACTTCGCGGGTGAGATTCAATCCGGGAAATTCGGGATAGCGCGATTCCAGTTCTTCGGCCAGAGTCAGGGCGAAACGGTTATGGGAAAAGCCGCCGACTTTTTCCAGGCATTCATCCAGCGCGTCCTCGCCGGCGTGTCCGAACGGCGGGTGGCCGATATCGTGAAACAGGGCCAGGGCCTCGATCAGGTCTTCGTTCAGCCGCAGCGTGCGGCCCAGGGTTCTTGCGATCGAGGCGACTTCGTAGGTGTGCGTGAGCCGGGTGCGGTGATAGTCGCCCATATCACCGGTGAAGACTTGGGTCTTGCCGCTGAGTCGGCGATAGGCCGCGCTGTGCACGATGCGATCGCGATCGCGCTGAAACGGTCCGCGGTAGGGATGCTCGGGTTCCCGATACTTGCGGCCGCGGGTGTCGGCACTGCGCATCGCGTAGGGGGCCAGCAGGGCGGCCTCGCGCTGGGCAACCGTCTGTAAAAAAGAGCTGTTTGCGCTCGCCAAGGAGTCCTCGGGGCAGGATGAAATTTCCGGCATGGACCCGGAAAAAGTCCGCGGACCATCAAGGGATCCAGGCCCGATTGTTGTGGATCGTCGGGACGTCTGTTAGTCTGCAAAGTTTAACCTCCCGGGAATTTTCTGGCT
>JBJOLO010000513.1:0-4301 GCA_046045565.1 Planctomycetota bacterium
GATCGAACACGCTGACTCGCCCGCCCGGCGGATTCGCCATCGGCGCTGTGGTGCCGGGCCACATTCCAGCTCGATAGCCCAACTCCGCGACAAACACGCGGCCCTCGCCATCGATGGCAACCTGGCACGGTCGGGCGATATCCGACCATTGATCTACGAAACGGCCGTCGCGATCAAATCGTTGAATGCGACTGTTTTCCCGATCGGCGACGTACACCAAACCTTCGGCGTCGATCGCGATCCCGTGCGGCACATGAAACTGCCCGGGGCCGGCACCCGGTTCGCCCCACGAGCACTGCAGTTCTCCGCTCGGTGTGAAACGATGGATCCGTGCGTTGCCGTAGCCATCGGCGACAAACAAGGTTCCGTCGGCCGCTTGCGCTACATTGGTCGGATAGTGGAACGGACCGGACGAACGTTCGATCGAGCGGTAATCAACGCTCGTTGCACCGGTGCTGCTTGGCACTCCGGATCGCCCGAGCGTCATCAGCAGTTTGCCATCGGGCGTGAATTCGCGAACGGTGTGATCGGCGTCATCGGTGCAAAAGACCGTGCCGCGAACACCGATGGTGACGCCATGCGGTCGTCGAAAGACGCCCTCGCCCCACGAGGCGCTGAATCGCCCCTCGCGGTCGAAAACCATCATCGGGTGTTCGCCGCGATTGAATACAAACACCCGATCGCTGGCATCCACTGCGACGCCGGCGACTTCAATCCAGGAGTATCCCTCGGGAAGTTTTTCCCAATTTTCGATCGGTTGGTATCGCAGCATTAGCCTGTCACCACGCAGCTATTCGTCCGTGACACAGCCTTCGGACGCCGACTTCACATTCTTGATGTATTTGTAGAGCGTACCGGCTGTGGCTTTGTACGACGGAGCTTTCCATGCTGCGCGGCGTTTAGCCAAATCCGTATCGCTCACTTGCATGTCGATCCGACGCGACTCGGCATCGATCGTGACCTGATCGCCATCTTGGACCAGTGCCAGCGGGCCGCCTTCCTGTGCTTCGGGCGTGATGTGGCCAACGATAAAACCGTGCGAACCGCCCGAGAATCGGCCGTCGGTGAGCAGCGCGACGTCCGACCCCAACCCCGCTCCCATGATGGCGGATGTCGGCGTCAGCATCTCAGGCATACCCGGCCCGCCCTTCGGCCCTTCGAAGCGGATGATCACCACATCGCCTTTGCGAATCTGTTTTTGCTCGAGCGCCGCGAGCATCGCTTCTTCGGAATCGTAAACGCGAGCCGGCCCGGTAAACTTCAGGCCTTCTTTGCCGGTAATCTTCGCCACGGCCCCGTCCGGTGCGAGATTGCCCTTGAGAATCTGGATATGACCCGACGACTTGATCGGATTCTCCAAGGTGTGCACGATCTTTTGCCCCTCTTTGAGCCCGGGCAACGGTGCGAGGTTCTCGGCAATCGTCTTGCCCGTAACGGTCATGCAGTCGCCGTCGAGCAGTCCTTTTTCGAGCAGGTATTTCATTACGCCCGGTGTCCCGCCGATTTTGTGCAAGTCTTCTTGCACGAACTTGCCGCTGGGCTTCAGGTCTGCGATGTAAGGAACACGGTCGCTGACTTTTTGAAAATCGTCGATCGTGAGAGGCACTCCCACACTGCGTGCCATGGCGATCAGATGCAAAACCGCATTGGTCGAACCACCGACCGCCATGATAACCACCATGGCATTCTCGAACGCCTTGCGCGTCATGATGTCGCGAGGCTTCAGGTCCAATTCGAGCAACTTCCTGATCGCCTTTCCGGCCGCATGGCATTCCTCGATTTTTTCCGGATCCTCTGCCGGGATATCGGAACTGTACGGCAGGCTCATGCCGAGCGCCTCGATGGCGCTCGCCATCGTATTGGCGGTGTACATGCCTCCGCACGCACCGGCGCCAGGACACGAGCGCCGCACGATTTCGCTGCGAGTCTGCTCGTCGATCGTACCGGCCAGGTACTGGCCATAGCACTGAAACGCAGAGACGATGTCGAGCTTTTCGCCTCGCAGGATTCCGGGCTTGATCGTTCCACCGTAGATCATCAACGCCGGTCGATTGAGTCGCCCCATAGCAATCAGGCAGCCGGGCATGTTCTTGTCGCAGCCGGGCAGCGCGATCAGGCCGTCGTACCACTGAGCGCCCATGATCGTTTCGATCGAATCGGCGATCAGGTCGCGCGACTGCAGCGAGTAACTCATTCCCTCGGTGCCCATCGAGATACCGTCGCTCACGCCGATCGTATTGAATCGCATGCCGACCAAATCGGCCCCCGTCACACCGAGCTTCACTTCCTCGGCAAGCTTCAGCAGGTGCATGTTGCAAGTGTTACCCTCGTACCAAACACTGGCGATCCCGACCTGCGCTTTCTGCATGTCCTCGGCGGTCATGCCGGTTCCGTAAAGCATCGCCTGCGAGGCACCTTGGCTCTTGGGCTGCGTAATCCGACTGCTGAACTTGTTCAAACTCATAAGGCTCCCTTTCTGTGACTCGACCAAGCCGACATTCTACGAAACAATCGCACCGAATCGCGAGGGGGCGTCGGGAGTGCGGCAATCGCCACGGTAGCCATGACGCTCCGCGTGATTTTCTGCCGAACTACCAAGTCGCGCTTTCCTGAAAAACAATCGAACGGCCAGCAACGAGACGCGAAAAGGCAACGCCGATCGGTGCTTCGGCAGATCGTCACGCAGGAGCGTGACGGCTACTTTGCTGACGGCTACTTTGCTGACGGCTACTTTGCTGACGGCTACTTAGGTGCCGAAGCGGGCGCGGCGATGCCGAGTGTCCAGCAAATGCCGTTGACGAGCAGTTTTCGGAATTCAGGGTTGGCGAAATCGTCGGGATGGCCGAGCGAGGTGTAGAAGACCGGCGATTGGCCGTTGCGCGGGTGGTTCGTCCAGGCGACGGGTTCGGGCGGGATGTCGGGGATCGCGCCGATCACCAAAGGAGTCGTGCTGCCTTCGAGCGGTGCGACCCGGTAGAGCGAACCGTTGCCGACCAATTGCGCGATGTCGATGCCTCGAAGGATCGGGTGCTCCTGCGCACCGGGTGCGATGGTGTGCGTCGATTTTGGACCGGCGCCGTGATGCCCCGTATAGTGACCGCCCAGCACTTCCGGGTCAAACGTCGTCCAGGCGGCGTGACCGTTGGCTGGCGGCGCATCGCGTAGCGAAAACGCATGGCTGGCCGTGCGAATTCCCACTACCGGCTTCCCGGACGCGATGAATTGCCGAACCGCTTCCAACTCTTCAGCAGGCGGCGTGCGACGACGAACACTGATAAACAGCAAGTCCGCGCGAGACAACGCCTGGACGATTCCCGGAAATCGATTCTTGTCCGCAGCATCCGAGTGCACCACCGTCACTTCGAAACCCCGCGGTTCCAGTTCGCTCTTCGCAAACTCGGGTAACGTCACGTCGGTTTTGTACTCGTCCTCGCCAATCATCATCACAATCGAGCGGCGATCGTTGCGGAACCGGAACGGCTGACCGCCAAGCAAATCAACACTGGTCATCGTCGGGCATACGTATTTCTCGATGTGCTCGACAATACGATCGTTACCGACAAAATGCGTCACGTACGGCCAACGCTCAGGGTTGTACATCGTGTCGGTCATATCCCGCATCAACACGACATTCTTACCGTTCTTCGACATCTGCCGCAGTCCGAACGGGCGGCCCAGCACGCACATGTTGGTGTGAACGCCTAAGACGATGACGTTCTTGATGCCGCGCTGCTCGAGCAAATTCCAAATCTCGACACCCGAATCGCTGATCGCGTCCTGCTCGTAAATCTTGATCACATCGATTTGGGCTTTCCACGGCGAACGAGGTGCTCGCCCCATACCGGCGAGCCGCTCATGCCAACGTCGATGTTCGACAGGATCGTCGTCCTCACCGCCATCGGATTGATCGAGCGGATAGGTGCCCTGCTCTTCCGAGGGAATCTTGTGACACCACTCGGCGATACCTTCCGGAAGATTCTTCGCGGCCGGAGCTTCTTTTGCCCGCTTGCGTGCAGGGTGATTTTCGTAGGGCGCCATGCAACTGCTCGGCGCGTGAACGATGAACATCCCCTTCCCGCGAGCCGCCTCCAGCACCTGATTCATCCGCGGCGCCATCTCCTCGACGCGTCGTACGGCGTTCAAACAATGATGCGCATCCCACACATCGCAGACGATCACCGCCGTTTCCTTCGGCGACCACTGCTCCGTCTTGTCCGTGACGTCGGCTGGGCCATTCTCGCGCACAACGCGGTGACGCTTGTGAATTGTGACCGCATCGTCCGCAAAGCCCGACCCGGCCA
>JBJOLO010000447.1:0-7251 GCA_046045565.1 Planctomycetota bacterium
GGACAGCGACCTCGAACGTCTTCACCGCACCGGAAGGGCTGGTGGCTCGCACCGTAAGTGTCGAGCGAGGACGCAAGGTGTCGTCGATGCCCTGGATGTCGTAGGCCTCATCGCCGGTTAAACCCAGCGATTGCCAGGTCTGCCCGTTGGTGAATTCGAGCGGCAGCACGCCCATGCCAACGAGGTTGCTGCGATGGATCCGCTCGTAGCTGCTGGCGATGACCGCTCGCACGCCAAGCAAATACGTGCCCTTGGCCGCCCAGTCTCGACTGCTGCCGGTGCCGTATTCCGCGCCCGCGATGACCAGCAACGGGACGCCATCCTGTTGGTAGCGGACGGATGCATCGTAAATCGACATCGTCTGGCCGTCGGGGAAATGGCGGGTTACGCCGCCTTCCGTTTGCGGTGCGACCTGGTTGCGGATACGGATATTGGCGAACGTGCCGCGAACCATCACCCGGTCGTTGCCACGGCGAGCACCATAGCTATTGAAGTCTTCCTTGGTGACGCCGTTGGCGATCAGGAACTTGCCTGCGGGACTGTCTTTGCCAATCGATCCTGCGGGCGAGATGTGGTCGGTTGTGACCGAGTCGCCCAGCAGAGCTAAGCATTGAGCTCCCTGAATTGCCCGCAACGGCGGAACATCAGGTGTCAGGTTTACCAGGAACGGAGGCTCCTGGATGTAGGTGCTCTTTTCATCCCACGCATAGAGGTTGCCTTCGCCGACGGGGATCTGATTCCACATCGGATTCGCGTCGAACGCGTGGGAATATTGATCCACGAACATTTCGGGCAGCACACAACGCTGGATCGCGTTCTCCACTTCCTGATGCGTCGGCCAGATTTCTCGGAGATAAACAGGCTTACCGTCGGATCCGGTACCGAGCGGTTCGGTGGCGAGATCGACCGTGATGCTGCCGGCGAGAGCGTAGGCAACCACCAGGGGAGGGCTGGCCAGGTAATTGGCTTTCACGAGCGGGTTCACGCGGCCTTCAAAATTCCGGTTGCCGCTCAATACCGCGGAAGCCACGAGATCGCCTTCCTGGATCGCTTGACCAACGGGTTCCGGCAGCGGTCCACTGTTGCCGATACAGGTCGTGCAGCCATAGCCCACCGTCTGGAAGCCGAGCTTCGCGAGCGGTTCGGTCAGGCCGGCTTTGTCCAGGTAATCGCTGACGACGCGAGATCCCGGAGCCAGGCTTGTTTTGACAAAGGACGGCACTTGAAGACCTCGCTCCACCGCCTTCTTCGCCAGGATCCCCGCCGCCATCATCACCGACGGGTTGCTGGTGTTGGTACAACTGGTAATGGCAGCAATCACGACTGCCCCGTGCTGCAGTTCCTGCGACTTGCCTTCCTGGCGAACCGTCCCGCGACGGCCAAGATCGGACTCTTGCAGCGCGAATCCGCGTTGATTCAGCGGGGCCTGGAGTGCCGTTTGGAAGGCCGATTTCACGCGGGACAGGGCGACGCGATCCTGGGGCCGTTTCGGTCCGGCCAGCGACGGCTCAATCGTCGACAGGTCCAGTTTCAGGTTCTGCGTAAAGTCGAGCGGGGACGAGTTGTCTAAACGGAACAGGCCCTGCTCTTTGTTGTAACGCTCGACCAACTCCACTTCCGACGCGGAACGGCCCGTCCGTCGCAGAAACGCCAGGGTTTCCGCGTCCACCGGGAAAAAGCCCATCGTCGCACCGTACTCGGGAGCCATGTTCGCAATCGTCGCGCGGTCGGCCAGCGACATCCTCGAGACGCCGCTCCCGTAAAATTCCACGAACTTATTCACCACGCCAACCTTGCGCAACATTTCGGTAATGGTGAGCACCAAGTCGGTGGCGGTGACGCCCAGCGGCAGTTCGCCCGTCAGTTCCACCCCCACGACCTCGGGAAGCAACATGTACATCGGCTGCCCGAGCATGGCCGCTTCCGCTTCGATGCCGCCGACGCCCCAGCCCAGGACGCCCAGGCCGTTGATCATGGTCGTGTGGCTGTCGGTGCCGACCAGCGTGTCAGGAATCGCCACGGCGCCCGCTTGATCCTGCCGCAGGCAGACGACCTTTGCCAGGTACTCGAGATTGACCTGATGCACGATGCCGACATTCGGCGGGACAACCCGGAAATTGTCGAATGCCCGCTGGCCCCAACGGAGAAACTCGTAACGCTCGCGATTGCGATGGAACTCCAGTTCCACATTCTGGCCGAGTGCTGCGTTGGTGCCGAAGTAATCGACTTGCACCGAGTGGTCGATCACCAGGTCCACGGGGATTAAGGGATTCACTTTGCGGGGATCACCGCCCAATCGTTGCATGGCGGCTCGCATCGCGGCCAAATCGACGACGGCCGGGACGCCGGTGAAGTCCTGCATCACGACGCGAGCACAATGGAAGGGAATTTCCTCTTTGGCTGGCGATTTGGGGTTCCAAGCGGCAAGCTGCCGCACGTTTTCCTCCGTGACTACATAGCCATCGCAATTCCGCAGAACCGCTTCCAGAAGCACGCGGATGGAAATCGGCAGCCGGTGCACGGCACCCAATCCTGCCTTTTCGAGCCGGTCGAGCCGGTAAATGCCGGCCTTGCCATTGCCGGTATCAAACGTGTCGCGTGCTTGAAACGGATCAAAAGTTGTCTTGGTCATGGGTTCTCAGTTTTCCGTTTGAAAGTCCCGAATTCCGCCTGAACGTTTCGAATTTAGGTCCCGAATGGCAGTCCGATGCGGTGCCGGAGCGGGGCTGGCAGCCCCCGAACTGCGCGGGCAGCGCTGGAATTTAGTGAATCGCATTGCGTTCGTCGAGTTGGCAGGCAAGGTGACTCCGCTCGGGACCGTGTGAAGCAAAAACGATCTGGCGTGCAGAGAGCAGGCCGAGCGAGAAAGAAGCCAGCGAACCCAACGAGCGGTCGGGTTACGACTTGCGGGTAGGGGGCGATACCGCCTAGCTGCAGTGCTACCAGTTTTCAGGCGGCTGCATGCTTTTCCAGGCTGCGCCGAGTTGCCCAGGCTGCGCCGAGTTTTCTATGCTGCGCCGAGTTTTCTATGCTGCGCCGAGGCGTTCCATGGAAGCGAGTTCCCCGGCCTGAGTCAACGCCAGCGGGAGTTCCGCCTCGATTAATGCCATGCTGATGTCGTCCAGTTTCAGATGCCGGCGAGCTGCCTCTGAAAACTCGGGAACATTGATCACGCCAAGGGAGCTGCAACCGCTGCGGCTGCAGAGGTAGTCGGCGAGATGGACGCACGCGATCAAGCTGCCGTGCGGATAGGGATGGTCAGGCAGTTGGTGGTGATACCCGATCGCATTCACGATCTGGCCTGGAAACTGCCACCGTTCGGCAACGAACGCGCCCAGCATCGCATGGTCGAACGTCAGTACCTCGCGTTCGACATCGAAGGTCGGTCGCAGTTCCGTTAGTTGATCGATGATGGCATAGAAATGCCGTCGGAGGTGTCGGTCGAGCAGCATGTAGCCGATGTCATGGAGCAGGCCTGCAACGTAGGCCTCGTCGGGATGGGGAAGCCCGCAGATGCGGGCAATGGTGCGTGAGGCCGCAGCCACTGCGACGCTGTGGTGCCACAACGATTCGCGTCGGTACGTGCCATGGTTGTCGCAATGGTCAAACAAGCGGGAGAGGAAGACCGTCAGTGCGATCGCCTGAATTTCGCGAAACCCCAGCAGGATGATCGCCTTGTTGAGGTCGGCCACGCGGTGCGGCAAGCCGTAGAAGGACGAGTTCACGCGCTGGAGAATCTTCGCGGTCAGGCCCGGATCCTGCTGGATGATCTTGCGTAAGTCCTCGTTGGTCGCGGACTCGTCCCAGGCCAGTTCGAGAACTCGCTGAGCCAGACGCGGCAGTGTTGCGAGGTCGCTGATTCGCGAAAACAAACGTGCGAGTGCCTCATTGGGCGTTTCGAAGTGCGTGGCATTCATTGCTGGCCAATACCTTCCCCTTCGGGTCGTGACGGCCCGGCCCCGGCAAACGTTCACGCGCCGCCGGAAGTACGGTGTCAGACGGGAATGCAGCTGAAAGACAGGAATCGGTACGACAGGAATCTGCGAGATGAGACGAGACAAGGGAATAGCGGTCGTCATGGCAACCGGATGTGCGAGGTTGCGGACGGCCCCAAGGTGAAGCCTAGCTCAAGAAAGAGGGGCACGACGGCAATTCCAAATTGTCCGCGTTCCGCCGGGGGGGAAAGGGGCGATCGGATCGCTTGGAGCGGTTCTTCGGTGGCTCTGCCCACTCCGCGCGTGCACGGTTTTGACCGCGGTCGTTTCATGATCTAGGGTTCCGTCGGACCTTGTGAGTCAAGGGCGTCGGTCGCGAATGGCGGGACCGCTGCCGGTTTGGCTGATGTCGCTTTGCGAATCCGTGAATCAACGATGGCTACATCCTCGAATGACAATCTGCTGGCCGATTTCCTACGCGGTTCGAATGGGGCTCGTTCCGATGCGGCATGTGACACGCCCGTGGTGACGCATCCCAACGCCAAAGCGGCGACTGCCGATGCCAATAACGACGCACAACTCGAATCACTCCTCAGCCGCATTCGCGCGATTTCCTCGTCCAATCCCGCCCCGAATTCCGCTTCCGCATCCGGTTCCGCCGCGACGTCCCTCGGCGCGACTGTGCCTTCCGCGAGTTCAGCACCGTCCGTGGGATCCAACCCCGAACTTGCCGGGACAGCAACGCCCGAGTGCGCGAACGGAAATCAAGCGTGGTACCCGCACGAACCGGTGTCCATGGCGTCGACGGGGTTAAGTGAGGGGGCGGTTGAGTCGCTGACACTGAAGTATCTGCTTACGCATGGCGAAGCTACCGGTCGGGAAATCGCGGATCAGGTCAAGTTGGCGTTCATTCTGATTGACCCGATGCTCCGCCAAATGAAATTCGATCAGCTGCTGGCCTATCGCGGGTCGGCGCCGATGAACGATTACGTTTATCAGCTGACCGATTTAGGGCGGGATCGTGCGAGACGTGAGTCCGAACTGTGCACCTACTGCGGCGCAGCACCCGTTCCGCTGCGTGATTATGTCGCGTCAATCAAGGCGCAATCGCTGGAACATCAGCATCCCTCGCCGGATCAATTGCGCGAGGCGTTTCAAGATTTGTTGCTCTCGCCAAGCATGTTCAATCGGTTGGGGCCCGCCATCAAATCGGGGCGAGGCATGTTCCTGTACGGTGGCCCCGGCAATGGAAAAACGAGTATTGCCGAGCGGGTGACGCGTGCCTTCGGACAGTGCGTGTGGATCCCTCGCTGCCTGGACGTGGAAGGCGAAATCCTCCGCGTCTTCGATCCGATGGTGCACGTGGAATGCCCGCTCGAAAAGGGATACGGGTTGCTCGATCAATCCAAGATCGATCGCCGCTGGGTCCGTATCCATCGGCCAACCATCATCGTCGGCGGTGAGTTGACGATGGAGAATCTCGAGGTGTACTCGAATCCGCGGAGCGGCATCTGCGAGTCACCTGTGCAAATGAAAAGCAACTGTGGCACCTTGGTGATCGACGACTTTGGACGCCAGCGGATGCGGACCGACGAGTTGCTCAATCGCTGGATTGTGCCGCTGGAAAAACGCTTTGACTTTCTCAACATGCCCAGCGGCAAAAAGATTCAGGTTCCCTTCGATCAATTCATTATTTTCTCCACCAATCTCCAACCGCGAGAACTCGTCGACGAGGCTTTTCTCCGCCGGATTCCGTACAAAATCGAAGTTCCTAATCCGACGGAAGCCGAGTTCCGTCAGTTGATGCGTGCCGTGTCCGGGAAAATGGGGATCGCCTACTGCGAATCGGCCGTGAATTACCTGGTCGAACGGCACTACACGGCAGCGAATCGATCGTTTCGCTGCTGTCAGCCTCGCGATCTGCTGCTGCAGGTGCGAAACCACTGCCAATTCCTGCAACAACCTCTGGAAATGACGGCCGAGAATTTCGATTTCGCAGTGGAAAACTACTTCGCCGTCATGGAGTAGTCGTCGGACGGAGCGGTCGTAGCATACTCCAGATTGCATGCCGGTCGTCGGTCCACACAATTTCTTTCCGATTCTCTTTCCCCGACCCCGGCGAAGCCGGTGATTCACGGATGCTACCCGGTTCCACTGGAAAACGGCCGTCGCGATCCAGTACGATCCATTCGCTTGCGGCCGAGCCCGCACCCGCATCACGCGACTCGCCCACGATCGTCATCGTAAGTCGATGATGATGAGCCAGGCCGCGGACCACAGGGATCAGGTCGAGAAATCGATTGGAAACGTGCATCAAAAGCAGTCCGTCGGTGCGCAAATGTGCCAGATAGGTTGCGACGCATTCCGTGGTCAGCAAATGAATCGGAACCGCATCGTTGCGGAACGCATCGAGAATCAAGAGATCGAACGGCTGCAGCTGCCCCGTTTGTCGTTGCTTCGAAGGAGTCGAAAGTGCCAGGCCTCCGTGACAGACTGAACACCGAAGGCCGAGCGTCGTCAGAGAGACGGCAAGCTGGATGTCACGCGGTATCCGCACCCCTGAAGCGGTATCTGCGCGCCTAACGGTATCTGCGCGCCTAAATAGAGGACAGCGCATTGCGGAATCGCGATGGCCGCCAGGCCAGCGACCCGACGACAACGAGCAGATGTGTCAGGTGAGCGACCCATAGCCGGGGGGATCGAGCCAGAACATGGGCGTATCCGTACCCCAGGACGAGCCCCCACCGAAGTACCAGCACACAGACCGTCCAGACCGAGGCTGCTCCCCCGCAAACGGGGAGCAGGATGCGGCCGATGATCGGTTGCCGGTAAACAGGGGGAATGCCCCGAGCGGGATGACGGGAGCAAGCGGCAGCAGCGCACCAATCTCAGGACGCCGGCTGGCAAACTTCGTGGCCGGCGTCCTCTGGGCGTTCGCTGATCCGCAACTATGAGGAGCTCTTCCCGTTTTCCAGCGATTCGATTGCCTGCAGGAGCTTGGCAATGCAAAGCTGGTTCATGCTGGTATGGCGGTCGTGTGCCTCGGCCTTCAATGCCAGGTGAAGACTCTTCGGCAGTCGCACCGTGATCACGCGCGTCGCGTCCATGTCGGAGTCGAGCGGGCAATCGGCAGACGTATCCATCGGCAGGCGATTCGTGGGAGTGGTCGTTTCCATCATCGGCATGGTGGCGGACGTGTTGGGTTGAAATGAATCGGACATTCGGCGGTTCCTTCCTCGTACATAGGTCATTGACCAGCGGCGAGTGATCGATCGGCCGAAGCCCATCCATCGACGGGAAGTCACTTCCTCCCCGT
>JBJOLO010000487.1:0-16110 GCA_046045565.1 Planctomycetota bacterium
TGCTTACGGGTGAACTCGCCATCGGCGATTCCTCGTTGGCGGTCACTCAGGTCGATGGACACGGCGCGACGGCAGAAGCACATGACCCTGTTGTCAATTAACGGGCGGCGCGTCGCGGCCACGCGGACGACTGGGCCATCATGCTCGACGCGAAGAGGCCGGACTCTATCGACTGATCGCGGGGGACTGTTCGTGCGCGGATTCCGCAGCGGTGGTTGAAAGCGAGTGCATTTCGGGAGTGCTTGGGGAAGGGGACGGCACCGCAGCGGACGAAGTTTTCTTCAGCGGAAGCTCCACGATAAAGATGGTTCCCGATTCGCGACCGCGGTCTTGCACGCGAATCTTGCCTCGAATGCGGCTGACAAGGGTGCGGACGATGTATAAGCCAAGCCCTGTGCCGGGCTGTTTACGTTCGAGTTCTGATCCAAGCCGGACAAATCGCCCGAAAATTTTCCGACGCTGATGCGCGGGAATGCCCGCGCCGTTGTCGGCGATCCGGATCTCCAGCCGCTGCGTCGCCTTGGAGCCAAAACCGGTGACGCGTATCCCCGCCAATCGCATCGACACCTGAACTTGGGGATTCGGGCCGGCGTATTTGACGGCATTATCCAGCAGGTTTCGGAAGATCATGTCGACGTCGACCTGCCTGGCCACCACGATGCCAGGACAGAGGTCGAGTTGTATGCAACCGGGATCGAGCCGATATCGGACCAAGATGTCTTCGACGCAATCGCGAAGCACTCCTGCAATTTCGACATCCTCGGTGTCCTCGATTGCAGGTTGGCGGTCGAGTCGTGCGGCGTCGAGCAGGTGGTTGATCAGTTGATCGAGTCGCTCGACATCCTCCAGCATGGCACGATTAAACTCGGCTTGCTGCTCCACAGTTACCGGACGTCGATTGAGCGTTTGCAGGTAAAGTTTCAGCGAGGCGATCGGCGATTTAAGTTCGTGCGTGACGCTATCGATGAAATTCGATTGACGGCGATTCAAGTTGATCGCCTTTACGGTCAGTGTCAGGTAGAGCACGACTCCGACCAGCAGCACGACCAGGAAGGTGGCTCCGACGGTCAGCAAGGTCCAGTAGAGAGCGGCTTGATTGCGATCGCCGAGCGCACCATAGACCGACAGCAGCACCCAGCCGACGGTGAGTGCCACCAGCATGACGATCATGACCACGCCGAGCGTGATCGGCCAGCGAAGCGAGCGACGTTCGAACATGCCTGAAGCTTAAAGCAGTTCGCGGTCGACGGGAAGCCAAATCAGTTCGATCACGCGTTTTTCACGCCTTTTCGTCGCCGGTTTCCAGCACCGCCAAGAACGCTTTCTGCGGGATATCGACCTGTCCGATCGATTTCATCCGCTTCTTTCCTTCCCGCTGCTTTGCCCACAGTTTGCGCTTGCGGGTGATGTCACCGCCGTAGCATTTGGCAGTCACATTCTTGCGCATGGCGGGAACGGTCTCGCGGGCGATAATGCGCGATCCGATCGCCGCTTGCACGGCGACTTCAAACATGTGTCGATCGATTTCTGTCTTGAGTTTCTTGACGATGGCCCGCCCGCGACGGTCGGAGTCGCGACGATCGCAAATGATGCTCAACGCATCCACGCGATTGCCATTCACCAGGATGTCCATCCGCACCAGATCTGCGGGCGAATAACCGATCACTTCGTAATCCATCGTGCCGTAGCCGCGGGTCGCACTTTTCAGCTTGTCATGGAGGTCGTAGATGACTTCGGCGAGCGGCAGGTCGTACGCCAACATGGCGCGTGTCGGCGAGAGGTGTTCGATGCTTTGCTGCACACCGCGTCGATCTGTGCACAGACGCATGACCGCCCCGATGTATTCGGAGGGCATGATCAAGTTCACGCGCACGATCGGTTGCCGGAACTCGTCGATCAGACCGGAGTCCGGTACTTCCTGCGGGCGGTGGATTTCCACCGTTTTCCCGTCGCGCGTACGGATTTCATAGGTGACGTTCGGCGCCGTTTGAACAAGATCGACATCGGACTCCTGCTCCAGACGCTGTTGCACGATTTCCATGTGCAGCAGGCCGAGGAACCCGCAGCGGAATCCGAAGCCCAGCGCCTCGCTCGTCTCCGGTTCGAACTCGAAGCTCGGATCGTTGATGTGCAGTTTCTCCAGCGCGTCCCGCAGCTCTTCGAAGTCCTGCCCGTCTGATGGATAGAGCCCGCAATACACCATCCGCTTCGGGAGCTTGAACCCGCTGAGCGGTGCCGCTCCGCGCTCGCCCGGGATGGTTACCGTATCGCCGACATGCACCAGATCGAGTGACTTGATGTTGCAAATCAGGTAACCGACTTGCCCCGCTTGGAGCGAATCGCAAGGCCGCTGGTGCGGAACAAATTGACCGAGTTCCAAAACTTCGTGGGTGGTGCCGGTACTGATGAGTTTGATCTTCTGGCCGCGTTCCACACGACCGTTCATAAGTCGCACGTAAATGATCGCGCCGCGATAGTCGTCGTAATGCGAGTCGAAGACCATCGCCTGCAGTGTTTTGTCCGGATCGCCGGCGGGGGGAGGGATGCGTTCGACAATGGCGTCGAGCAATTCACGGATCCCCAGGCCCGCCTTCGCGCTTGCCTTCAGCACGCTGGCGCCATCGATGGCCAGCGTCTGCTCCATTTCGGCCGTAACTTCCTCGACCCGTGCATGCTTCAAGTCGATTTTGTTAATGACCGGCAGGACGGTCAGATTCGCGTCCATGGCCGCGAACGCGTTGGCCACCGTCTGGGCCTCGACGCCTTGGAATGCATCGACAAGCAGCATCGCGCCTTCGCAGCAGGCCAGCGAGCGGGAGACTTCGTAGTGGAAGTCGACGTGGCCCGGCGTGTCGATCAGATTCAGTTCGTACAATTCGCCACGGTAGTCGTACTGCATCCGCACGGCGCGGGCCTTGATCGTGATCCCGCGCTGCCGCTCGAGTTCCATATCATCGAGCATCTGATCTTTTAGCTCGCGCTTTTGGACCGTACCGGTCGCCTCGATCAGTCGATCCGCGAGCGTACTTTTCCCGTGGTCGATATGCGCGATGATGCAGAAATTCCGGATATGTTGACAGTCCATCGTGTGATTTCGCCGTTTAGCCGCTCGGTGCTGAGGCCGTCGAAGCGGAGGAGGGTGGGTTGAGGTAGTGGGTTCGGGCGATGCCGGCCGCGCCGACGAACCCGGCATCGCCTCCCAGGGAGGCGAACTCGATCGTAGTTCGTCGCGCTAACACAGGGAAGGACCGGCGACGAACTTCCTCGCGGATCCGCTCGAGAAACAAACATCCGAGGTTGCTCTCTGCGCCGCCAAACGTCATGGCACCGCCGAGGATGACAGCTCCGGGGTCGATCGTGTGCATCAGGCTCGTAATGCCAACCCCCAGGTACATGGCCGTTTCGAGCACCAATTCGAGCGCCAGGGCGTCGTTGACTTTTTCGTCGGCCGCTTCTGCGATCAGACGCGGGGTGAGCGATTTGCCGGCCGCGATCCACTCCCGCAAGATGCTCTCGGCACCCGCAGCTAACCGCTCTTCGGTGCGTTTGACGAGCGCCACGGCACTGGCGTAGGCCTCCAGGTGCCCGCCTTGTCCGCAGCTGCATAGCCGTGCCGTGGGGTGAAAATCGATGATGATGTGTCCGCACTCGCTGCCGTGGCTGTTTTCCCCGTCAATCGACAGGTCGCCAATAATGATGCCGCCGCCGACTCCGGTTCCCAACGTCAGCAACACAATGCTGTGATGCACACGACCCGTGCCGACCCAAAATTCTCCATAAGCGGCCGCATTCGCGTCATTGGCGAAGCTGACCGGAATGTTGTCGCAGGCCGCTCGGACCCGATCCCGAATCGGGAAGTGCCACCAACCCTTGAGGTTCGGCGGTTCGAGCAACATGCCTTTGGGAATGTCCATGGTTCCGGGACTGCCAAGTCCGATCGCGGTGACATCCGCCAAAGTGAGGGATTGCGAGGCCATCATTCGCCGGACGGCATCGCCTATCCTCTGGCAGGCAGACTCGGGGCCCAGTTCCGTTTCGGTGGCGATGCTATCGTTCGCGATGATTCGGCCTCGACTATCGACGAGGCCGTATTTGATGTTCGTCCCGCCGATGTCGATCCCGACAAAAAATGGCCGCTCCGCGTGGGCGGCATTCAATTGACCGGATTCGCGGTTGCTCATGGCTTCACCAACCGAAGTTCAGACCCCCTGAAACTGCAGGTGATTGTAGGACGGACCGCCTATTGTGTGAATGGCGGAAACAATCGTAACGTAGGGACGTAGGGTGAAACGGGCCGAAAAATCTCGTGTAGAGTGCCGCGGAACGGGCCGTCGCCAGGGCGATGACGCGGCGTCGTTGCCCCGAGGAAAAAGGATCCTGGCCACTGTAACCATCGCTTGAAATATCGGGTGGGTGCAACCCGGTGGCCAACCACAAACGCTATACTTCGCACTTATGTCATTGATTCGTCGAGGCGTGAATCCATTCTACGTGGTGCTGGTCCTGGCCGCCGTCGCCTTTACACTCACCGCGAGTGCTTACGGGGTGATGACGGTGCGGGGATTGAAGCCGGCCTCGCGTACCGAACCTGAATCCGAATTGATCACGTACATGAGGCGCAACGGCACCAAGATCATGCTTTACGAGATCGGAATTCTCGCTCTCGCCAGCGGGCTGGCGATGGCGACCGATCGATATTGGTCGCCGGAGCGAACTGCGAGATCGGGCGATGTCACGGCCGGCGAACACACGAACCGCAGGCAGAGCGATCTACTTCCGAAGGAATAAGCACCATGAAACTCACGCACTACGAGCAGGTGGAAAAGCAACCGGTCAACATGGAAGGGGCGACAGGATGTTCCGTGCGACAGTTGGTGAGCGAGCGGGACGGTGCTCCCAATTTCGCCATGCGGCAATTTGAAGTCGCCGCCGGCGGCCACACGCCTCGACATTTCCATGACTATGAACATGAAGTGTTTGTGCTGGAGGGTACGGGCGAGGTCTCGGCGGGCGACGAGCGTTTCCCGCTGCGAGCCGGCGATGTGTTGCTGGTGAAACCCAATGAGGTGCACCAGTTTCGCAACACGGGCGAACAGCCACTGAAATTTCTCTGCCTGATCCCGAATTCCGCCACGGGCAAGAACGTCACCGTGGCTCCCGAATGCGGTCGCGAATAGTTCGAGTTAACGCCGCGGAATTCTTATGACGCTCGACATGCAGGCGCGTCGCGCTGAAGAACTGAGACGACTGATCCGGTATCACGACCACCAATACTATGTGGAGGCGAAACCGGAAATCAGCGATCTGGAATACGATCGCCTGCTTCGTGAACTGCGCGATCTGGAAACGCAGCATCCACAACTGGTCACCCCAGACAGTCCGACGCAACGCATCGGCGATCGGCCGGTTGACCATCTGACGCAAGTCGCTCATCGCGTCCCGATGCTCTCGATCGAGAACACGTACACGCTGGAGGAATTGGCCGAGTTCGGTGATCGCACGACGCGATTGCTCGAAGGTGAGCCGATCGAGTGGGTGGTCGAATACAAGATCGACGGAGTCGCGGTATCGCTCGTTTACGAAGAGGGCCAACTGGTGCGCGGGGTCACACGCGGAGACGGGCAGGTTGGCGACGACATCACGCACAACATCCGTACCATCGCCGATGTGCCGCTGCGACTTCTGGGGAAACAGGTCCCCGAAATCCTGGAAGTTCGCGGCGAAGTCTACATGACCAATTCCGACCTCGCTCTCGTCAACGAGCAGCAGCAGATGCGAGGCGAGACCGTGTTTGCGAACACGCGGAATTGCGCTGCCGGTACGATCCGGCTGCTCGATCCTCGCGTGGCGTCGCAACGGCGGCTGCGTTATTTCGGACATGGAACAGGTTATTGCCGCGGTTTGCAGGCGGAGTCGCATCGCGATTTCCTGGCCGAGATCGCCGCGCATGGAATCCCGGCAACGCCGCTCGCTGACTGCTTCCCCAGTTTCGATGCCGCTGTCCACCATTGTGAGCAAATGATCGAACGTGTCGGCGAACTTGATTTTGAAATCGATGGACTGGTGCTCAAGGTCAATCGTTTCGAGCAGCGCGAGCGGTTGGGGGCTCGATCGAAGAGTCCGCGGTGGGTGATCGCATATAAGTTTGAGAAGTATGAGGCGGTGACGCGTTTAAATCGCATCAGCGTTCAGGTCGGCAAGACGGGAGCGATCACGCCGGTCGCGGAGTTGGAGCCGGTCCAACTGGCTGGCACCGAGGTCAGTCGGGCGAGTTTGCACAATGCCGAAGAAATTGATCGCAAGGATATCCGCGTCGGCGATCGCGTGATTGTCGAGAAGGCCGGAAAAATCATTCCTCACATCGTTCGTGTCAATAAGCACGAGCGTACGGAGGAGCTTCCGAAATACGAGTTTCCCACCGACTGTCCCGCCTGTCACACACGACTCGTTAAGGATCAGGGAGGTGTCTACATCCGCTGCCTGAATCCTCGCTGTCCAGCGCAGTGGAAAGAACGCCTTCGCTTCTTCGCGAGTCGTAGCGCGATGGATATCGAAGGCTTGGGAGAAAAGCTCGTCGAACAGCTCGTCGAAACGAAACTGGTTTCGAGTTACGGCGACCTGTACCGGCTCAAACGGGACGACGTGAAAGACCTTGATCGCATGGGGGGGAAGTCGGCCGACAACCTGCTGCAGGGCATTGCCGCAAGTCGCGATCGCGGGCTGGCCCGCTTGCTTGCCGCACTCTCGATACGCCACGTCGGTACGCGAGTCGCCTCGGTGCTCGCACGACATTACGGGTCGATCGACCGACTGTCGGCCGCTTCCGTGGAAGAACTAAGCGACGTGCATGAGATCGGCCCGATCATCGCTGCGAGCGTCCACGATTTCCTGCACAGCCATTACGGAGTCACCACGATCGAGGACCTGCGGGGCTGCGGTGTGGTGATGGCCGAATCGAATCCCGACGGCGCGGGCGCGGGAGAAGGTGCGGGAAAGCTGAGAGGAAAAACCCTGGTCGTGACCGGCAGCTTGCAACGATTCACACGCGATGAAATCCAAGCATTGATCGCGCGACACGGCGGAAGGGCGGCCTCCAGCGTTTCAAAGAATACCGATTATCTCGTTGCGGGGGAAAAAGCCGGCAGCAAACTCGATAAAGCCAGTGCCCTGGGCGTCCCGATCCTGACCGAAGAAGAATTTGAAGCCCTGATTCGAGATTAATCGCGCCTCCACTCCATTTCTGTACTAGGGTTCAATAGCGTGACTGTCGTAGAGCATGACTGTTGTTCGATGGAAATCGCTAACCTTATCCCTTTTCTCGTTCTGAGTTGATTCCAAGCCAGGCCCGGCCTGGGTATTCCGTGGCGATGCGTCGGCGTCGATTGGCGGGTTTGCTGCCGTTTCAACGGTGGTCGATGAAAACCCTGTCGAAGTCGTGCGAATCCTTTTCGGTAATGATTCCTTCTCGTATTCCTGATCAGTTTTGCAGGTACAGCCTCGAAACACCGTATTCCCTAGACCAATAGCAGCGCGCCCGAGTCCGTGAACCCGTCGGAAGATCTCCCGAAGGGACGGCTCACTGTCTCTTCGCGGGGGCGTGGCGCGCTTTCTTGTACACACCCCGTTGCTGCGTGGCCCGATCTCGTGGACGAGATCGGGCCACATCTCGCTCGAGGGGTTCCTTTCTGACTTCAGCGAGCCCCCGCAAAGCAATCCGCCCGGGTGGATCGGTCCTGGTAGCGAACCCCAGTGCCGCACTGTGCGGAATCTGCGCGCTCCCTCCGCAATCGGTGCAAATGACTTGTGCAGTCGCTCGAAGCAACGACAGCGGTGCAAAAAATTCTTCGACTCTTAACCTGCATATTTGCCGAGATTTAATGCGGTTGGCCTAATCTCAAGACGATGCGGCGATGGAGTTGGCCCGCGAGTTGCTATTCCGTCGTGCGGCGGTTGACGTGCATGGGGCGAAGACGCCTGCACATGCGAGGTTTTTTTCATCAGGAGCAACCGACATATGAACCACAGCGACACTTCGAATTCAGCCCTGGATCGCGACTTGGAGCATCGGGTAATCAGCTTTTTGCGACAATCGGGCATCGCAACCCTTCGACGGGTGACTGTCGAAGCATCTGCAGGAACCGTCACGCTCTACGGTCGCGTTCATTCCTTCTATCAGCGACAGCTTTGCTTACAATGCTGCCAGCGCGTGGCGGGCGTCATCCGATTGGTAGATCGGATTGAGGTGGAATCAGTGGGCGAGTCGGCCGTGGCGGTCTAAGGCCCCATGGCTTTCAGGATTGGGGTTGCCAAGGATTTTTCCAATCGCCCCAGTGCTCGAGATAGGTCGCATAGGCAGGCACGTCTTGCGCTTTGGCGGCCAGCCAATCTTTCGTTTCGGCGACGATCTCTTGTTCGGCGTCGAGCGCGAGTCGGCCGAGCATGACGCAGGTGCGTAGGAACACAAAGTAGGTGTCCAGGACGTCGCAGCGGCAGTAGTCGTTGATCTCGGAGAGCTTCCCCGCCTCATAGAGATCCTGGACCATGTGACCTTTGACATCGATCTTGCCGGGCTTGCCCAGCAGGTTTGCCGCAAGGTTCAGACCGCCGCTGAATCGCGCTGCGCCGAAGTTGGTCAGCACATCGCATAGGTCGAAGTGAGACTCCAGGTTATAGCGGTTGCGCGGTTGCGCGTAGGACTTTTCCTGCAGACCAAACCAACGCGGGATGCTGATGCCGAATCGGAAAGCGGCCAGTTCCATCAACGGGATGTCAAAGGTTCGGCCATTGAAGGTCACGAACGTGGGCTGCTTGTAAACCTCCCAGCCCCGCCAAAACTTTTCGGCCAGGACGTGCGGACGAAAGTGGGGTTCATCGAGCGTCACCAGATCTTGCAGGCGATAATCTTCGCCGACCTTCGCGATCGTGACCGACACGGGAATCTGATACGTGTAAGGGATGAAGTCGCTGCCCGATTGCTCCAGCAATTCATCGCGATATCGGCGCACGGATGCGTTCGGTTCGAGCGTCTCTTCGGGATACCGGAGCTTCGCGACGAGTGCCGCATCGGCGACACTCTCCACATCAAAGACGAAGTATGCGACTTTCTTTCCCGCCATGGTGGCCTCCCGAATTCGAACGCGTGCCCTAACCCCTTTCCACGCCCAAACGCCGATGCCATGATGGCCTCGCACGTTACCCAGGCATTCGCCCGAGCAAACAGCCTACTGGTCGCCCGCGCGGCGGCACAGAGGGGGCGAGGGAGACTTGTCGCGATTCGAACATCGGGAGTTCAAGAGCATGACGATCCAATTAGCGATTGATTCGGAGCGATTGCTGGAACGATTTTTACGTTACGTTGCGGTCGATACCACGGCCGATCGTCAAGCGACGACCTACCCGAGCTCTCCCGGCCAGTGGACGCTCGGTCGCCTGCTTGCCGAAGAACTGCGTGCCTCGGGCCTGTCGGACGTCGAACAGGATTCCAAGGGCCTGGTTTGGGGCCTAATCCCGGGCAACCAATCGCACGATGTGCCGGTGATCGCCTTCAATGCGCACTTCGACACGTCGCCGGAGACCACTGGCGCGGGCGTAAAGCCGCAGGTCATTCGCAACTACGGAGGAGGCGATATTGTCTTGCCGGGCGATCGATTGAAAGTGATCCGGGTCGCCGAAAACCCGGAGCTGACGAAGCTCGTCGGAAAGACGCTGGTCACAACCGATGGCACAACGCTGCTCGGCGGCGATGACAAGGCCGGCATGGCGGTCATTACCGAACTCGCGGCGATGCTGAGCCAGCATCCGGAGATTCCACATGGTCCGATCCGCATTTTATTCACTTGCGATGAGGAAATCGGCCATGGTGTCGACCACGTGGATCTGAGCAAACTGGCGGCCGATGTGGGGTACACCTTGGATGGCGGCGGCGCAGGCGAAATCGATGTGGAGACCTTCTCGGCCGACATGGCCGCGATCGAATTCCACGGCGTCAATATTCATCCCTCCATCGCCAAAGGCAGGATGGTCAATGCAATCCGGATGGCGGCGGACTTTGTGAGTCGACTGCCGCGGAAGGAATGTTCGCCCGAAACAACCGACGGGCGACAAGGATTCCTACACCCGTTTGAAATCCGCGGCGGAGTGCAGCATGCGACGCTCGATGTGTTGCTCCGGGATTTCGAAACCGCACGATTGGGCGAACAGGCGGACCTGCTGCGAGGCATCGCCAGCGACGTGCAACGTGAATTCTCCGGTTCGCGCATTGAAGTGAAGATTGTGCAGCAGTATCGAAACCTGGGTGACGGCTTGGCGAAAGAACCCCGGGCCGCGGCGCTCGCCGAAAGAGCTCATCAGAACCTGGGGCTCGCTTCGAAGCGGTCGATCATTCGTGGCGGGACCGATGGATCACTCCTCACGGCGCGAGGCTTACCAACCCCCAATCTTTCCACCGGCCAACACAATCCCCATTCGCCACTGGAATGGGTGTGCCTCGAAGAAATGTCGCAAGCGGTTGCGGTGCTGGTGGAACTGGTGCAGTTATGGAGTCGTGAGTCGAAACGGTCGACCTAACTGGTCGTATGCTGCCTGCCGGCTTGCATGCGTAACGAAGCGTCCCCGCAAGATTCAGGTTGAGCGTGCAGAGACGCGAGCGAGTTCATTCGCACTCGGCTGAGGCAAATTCAAGAAAGTTCAACTTGGGACGGTATTTTGAAACCAGTTGGCTTTGGTAGGCGAGCAGCAGATGGGGATCGGGATCGAGTGCGACGAAACGTACGGTGAGGTTCGCTGCCGGGCCGATCTTGGCTGCTTGAATCGAGCGGGCACTTAATTGCCGCGCAATGCGATTGTGCAGGTTGAGTGTAGTGCCGGCGTAACAGGGTTGGCCGCTGTCGGCCGTCATGATTAAGTAAGCGGCTGCCGTTGCGGGCAGCGAGCCCCATCGCTCGCGCGGCACACCGGGTACCGCGTCGAAGGGTACGGAAGCCAGCGCCGCGCCGCGAACGCGGGACATCTTCGCCGCCTTGCGAAGTTTCAATGCCCCCCAGCGATACTCCAGCGGCGTATGGCCCGGCGCGAATCGCTGAGCGATTTCGTCGAACTCCGCGGCGAGTGCCGGGTCACTCAATACGCAATCCACTCCCTTGAAGCCCCGGTCAAGCATCCATCGCACGGCGATCTCACTGGCGTAGAGAAACGAATCGCAAGCCTCCCAGGTGATCTCCGTGCGCGCGTGCGTCGCAATGTCCGCGAATTGTCCGGCTTTGCGCATGCGGAACAAGGCCTGATTCCAACTGCGCAGATCACCGACCAATCCGCGCTGGAGACATGCCGCGCCGAACTGATTGTTGAGTTCCGGGTCGATAATGATGCGGTCCAGCGAATAGCCCTGATGCACTTGGAGGAAGGCAGCCCGCAGGGCGGCGTCGGTGAGTGTCCGCAGTTGCTCCGCCTGACGCTGCTCGTCCAAACCGAAAGGAGGCGCTTCGCGCGTCGTTGTCGAGGGATCGCTCGCGCGCGAGCCCCGCTTGCGGCCTTTCCCCGTGGGTGTTGCCGGTGCCGTCAACAGCGGCTCCGCCGCGCCGTCCAAGGGATCGCCGCTGCGAATCGATGCCAATCTTGCCAAACCGCGTGTGGCGTATTCCTCAGAAATCTCGAAGCCTAAAAAACCACGTCCCAGCTTCTTGGCGACTGCCAGCGTTGTCGCGCTGCCGGAAAACGGGTCGACCACCAATTCGTTCGGCTCGGAGCAGACGCGAATGATCCGGCCCAAGAGCTGCTCCGGCATCTGGCACCCGTGAAAGCCGGCCCGCTCCTTGAAAGTGCCCGCCACGCGAGGGAAATACCAAGTGTCCTCGTCGGTCGTGAAGCATTCTTGCAAATCTTGAGGACGCAGGATCCAGGTGTCGTCCGGGAGTCGGCCGCGAGGATTCGCGCGGTTGTCGGCGTACACCAGCTGCCGCGCCGAGGGGATCCGGTTCTCTAAGCGATCTTCGCGAAACGTGAACTGTTCCGCGTCTTTCACAAAATGAAAAAGGTGGGCATGCGACCGCGTAAACTTTCGCTGACAATTCACGCCGAAGGTGTAGTACCAGATGACCCAGCTGCGACAATGAAAGCCGATTTCCTGAGAGATCAGTTTCAGTTCCGCGGCGTATTCGTCGCCGATCGCCAGCCAGAATGCGCCGGTCGGCTTCAGTAGCCGATATACCTCGGCGATCCACTTTCGCGACCAATCCAAATACTGATGGTGATCACGAGTGTCGTCGTAGACGTCGTAGTCGAAACCGATGTTAAACGGCGGGTCGGCAAAGACCAGGGAGGCAATGCCCTCCGGAAGTCGATGCATCCCCTCGATGCAGTCCTCGCGAAGAATGCCCTGCGGTCCCGGGTTCGCGGCGTTCTGCGCCGCACCGTCGGTTGCGGATTGCGGCGGCCCGGTGGTCGTGTCGAATGCGATCCCGGCGTTACCGAACAGGGGCTGCTGCTGTTTGCTTCGCTGCTCGCTCATCGATCGGCGACGGGATGTTTGCCCGGCGACTGGGACACGCGCGTTCGGCATTGGACTGAACCCTCGGGATGGCTTGCTGCTTCAGTCCGGCACAAAGTCCGGCAGAGATATCGCTCGGAGGTGGGCGAAGCAACGTACGCGGCGTATTTTGGCGGCCTTTGCGTGCCGGCACAACGGGTCAAGTCGGCAGGAATCGGCGATGTAACGCAGCGATCGCCTCGAGCGCCGGCCAGCCTGCTTGGCTTGCGTTGTCACGCAAGCCGCGAAAGATTTCCCGGAAATCGTCGATATCTTGCAGGCCCATATCCCAACCGGCCTGATAGAAGCAGGCATAAGCCCGAGGATGATCCCCCGCGTGCTCGGCCGCATGCGCCCGCTCCAGCCAGTAATCCCGCACGTTCGATCGCAGCGTCGAATTGTCGTTGCGCAGGAACAGAGAAAGGTACGGATCCTGTCGCAACCGGTCGGGCAGGTAGTCGCGCAGTTCGAACAGTCTCGCGGCCGAGAATTTGCCGTAGCCGTCCGCGAACCAGTGGGTCCGGAATCGCGTGGTGTTGTCAGCGAAAAGCGAGGGACGAATGCCGCCCAGATAGCAATCGACAGCGGTCTCGAAGTCGCCGCGCCGCTCGGCCGACCAACCGACAATGTCAAAGGCCCACCCGAGGTCGCAACGCGTTCGAAGAACGTGTCGTGCGATCGATTCGGCCGCCGTCCAGTCCTGGTCAAAGAGTTCGTCCGCGGGTACCCGAGTCCGTTGGCACAGGGTTTCTTTGGCCGGGCCGGGTGCCAGACGCGTGTCGAACAGCCAACTCACCGCATCCGGCTCCCAAGCAAAACCCAGTTGCTGCGCGAGCGGCAAGGTCAGGACCGACCGCAGTTCAGCATCGAGGTGCCGAAGCAGCGAGGCCATCGCGGTTGCGGCGGAGCAGATGCCGGCCTGATGCAAGGCCGCGAGCGGATCGATGTCGCGATCGGAACCGGTCGCTGTGTTCCAAAAGGGAGCCACTCGGGTACCGGACTTCGCCAGCCAAGCTGCGGCCCATTCCGACCAGGCACGTGGCTGATCGGGGCCGGTGTCCTCGCCGTAATACTCATGACGACGATGATAAAGGACTTCACTCGCCGCATCGAACAACAAGGCGTCGGGCCAGTCACGTCCGTACGGGATCCAATCGCCGCCGACATGCGACCACATCAGGATTTCGGCAACCTGTCCGCGATTGTCAATCCGGACGCAAAGCCAATCGCCATATTCGTTGCTCGCCAGCGGTAACGTGTCGGGTAGCATGAACCCCGACCAGATTGTTCCCTCTTCCGGATCGATGATCTGACCTGCGGAGAGGGGCAGGGAAAACTCGGCGCCGCGGCCGGATTGCCACGCTTCCGCATCGAACCAAGCGACGAGCGACGGCGACAGTCGCACATGCAAGGCTTCTTCGAGTTTTCGCGAATCCGTGCTCGGCATCACTCGTGACTCAGCGTCAAAGGGGGCCTGCAAAAGATCGGCTTCGAAATAAGGAGCCGACCAACCGGCGCGAAATGGCCGGTGGACGAGCAATACCGTTGGACTTCATTCACGCCTGACCGGTTTTGTGAAGTGACTCTACCGACGGCAGATTGCCATCCGCATCCAGAGGCAGATCGCGAGGCGAACAAACAATTTCCAGGTCGGAACGCCCTTGAGCGTCATTCCAATAGGCCGCCGAACATTCGAGTTCGCGAACATCAAGCGTGTTGTGAATCCACATCAGTTTCGCATCGGGAGGATCGGTCAATCCGATGGTCGGCAGAGCCGCGTCAAGGATCTCGCGATCGGTAGGGTAATAGATCGGCAGCATCGCCGCAGTGGGATGGCCGCCGGTGAGGCAATTGATTCGCGTCGCCTGCATATCCATTTTCTCCACAACGCGCGACTTGCAGAACTCAGCAATGCCAATTCCCGTCGCGTTGCCATGCGTGTCTTTGGTCAGTCCGCGGACGACGATTCGTTTGATCTTGGGGAATTCATCGTCGCGCGCCACATGGTCGTTGTACTTGCGTCCGACGACATTGGTGTCCATGCCGGTGCCGCTGATGTTCTTACCGATCTCATCGATCAGCAGGAGGTCAGCCTTGGGGAACGGCAGCTTAGGCAGCCACTGCCGGGCCAACTTGAGCAGTTCTTTTTCGCGCGATTCAAAATCGGCCGGCGCAACCGCCTCGATCTTCGCCGTCTCGTCGTAGCCGTTTTCGACAATGGCGAGTCCCGCAACAACGCGACATCGAGCCAACACTTCGCGAGCCACGCTACGAAGAATCTGACCGAAGTTGTAGTCGAGGATCGCGCGGTGATAGATCTTCGCGCCCGCATGCTTGCCCAGCCCGATCAGCATCATCTTCATCAGGCCGCTTTCAATCTCACCGACAAATCCTGTGTGCGGTTTGACGCGTCCGCAAACCACGACGTGGTCGGCACCGAACGCGTGCTTGTCGAAATGCACGGGAAACCCCTCGGCCGCCTGACACACGATGACGGTTTCCATGCTCGCGCGAATCGGGCAGCCGCAAAACGCCTCCGTGACCCCATACGATTCGATCACCTTCCGTTGGCCCTCTGCCGTTCCGCCACCGTGGCTCCCCATCGCCGGAACGATGAACGGCTGAGCCCCCAAAGACTTGAGATGATCGACAATCGCTTTGATGATGCGGTGGATATTCGCGATGCCGCGACTTCCGGCGCTGATGGCCACCGTCTGACCGGGCTGGATCTTTGACCGCAAGTTCAGACGTTGCAGTTGCAATTCGGTCTCCGCCGCCGGATCGTCGACGCGCGGTGCTTCGAAGTGCTGACGAACCCGGAATATCTTTGGGTATGCGGTCATGCTTGATCGGGCTGTTTCAGCCCCTCCATTTCTCTCAAAAAATGCCGGCGATTCGCCCACAGGCTGCCGCCCCCGGGTCGGTGTCGCCCGGCGATTCCCGCCCCGGAGCCGCGCTCTTCATCAGGGAGCGAAGGGCGCCATTATGGCAGGACTTGGCTCCCGCTCAAAGAACGCATTCGCCGAACCAGAGCCTTGGCTGGCGTGTTGCGGCTCGCGGACGGCGGCCTGAAATCCGGTCGAATTCGCAGGGAGAAAACCTGGGACTTTTTGCTCTGACGGTCTCGACGCGCGGTGCGAAATGGACTAATTTTATTCGTTCGAGTCGGGCCCGAGCTGTTTTGCTGCGCGAGGGCCGTTTAGCGTTTTTGCGTTTGTTTCCTGGGAAGGTGAGTGGTTCCGATGTACGCAATCATTGCCGACGGTGGTCGCCAATACCGTGTAGAAGAAGGTCAACTCCTCGTCGTCGACTATCGGGACGTCGAAAACGGCTCGGAAATTCGATTCGACCGGGTACTGGCCGTCTCGGGTGAGGCAGGCGTGAAAATCGGTACGCCGATGGTGACCGGAGCGACCGTCACCGCGGAAGTCATCGGCCCCGAACATGGCCCGAAACTCACCGTGCAAAAATTCCGTCGACGCAAGAACTATCGCCGTCGAACCGGCCATCGCCAAATTCACACCCGCGTGAAAATCCGCTCGATTACCGCTTAGTTCCGAGCGTATTGCCTTCGAATTGCCGCCCTC
>JBJOLO010000575.1:0-8577 GCA_046045565.1 Planctomycetota bacterium
ATGTCGCACGGCTCTGCAACGAACCCTCAAAACGACCGATACTCGCTGAAGTATCGACCCCAATGACACGCTAAGGTTCGCGGAGATTTTTCTCGTACTTTCGCGACCCATGTCGAATTCGGCGACAGCGAAATCGCGAGGCCTCAATCCCGCTGCCGCAACTCAGCCAGCGGTTGCGTAAGCAGTGATGATCCGCCAAAAAACCAGGAAGCCCTCGGATCACAGAAGTTTTCCCGTCTCCTCGCTGAACATCCACCGTTTGTCGTCGAAATCAAAATTACCGCCGTTTCTCACCAACATGATTTCGCGATCCGAAGGCATGTGCTTTAGGCATTCGGGCTGGTCATCAAAAAAGATCGTGATTCCCTCCTGCTTGACCACCTCGGCCTTTTCCTGCAAAGACGAAACCAGGATCAATTCGTCGAAACGTATGTTCCGCTCTTTTAGGTATGCCTCAGCCCTTTCCCGGTCGCTGCGATAGCTGACCACGAACACCTTACCGGGCCAGACCTGCGTCACAATGCGAAAAAACCACGGGCACTCGTCCACACAGCCATCAATGTCAATGCCCAGCGAGGGCGAGGGGATGGAAAAAAGCCCCGACATCACTTTTCCTAATTCTAAAATGTCCTGCTTCTTCATGATCGATAACTCCAGGCGTGAATGGGCTCAATCGTTTGCATCGCACCCGTCCCGAGTAACACGCGTACGGGATCATTACCTCCAGCTCCGGACGCGCGCAAACGTCCCGATGATTGGTCAGACCGTAATCGAACCGAGATGGTTCATTTCAGGCGAATCCAACTCGACGACACCCTGTCCTCCATGAGTCCTTACGCATTACGCCACGAAATTTTCACCGTCCAGCTTTGTTTCGATGGAAAGAATCCGAGACGGCCAGACGGGAGATGCCGCGAACCATCGCATTTGTGCCATTCCGGCACACACGATCCTCGCCGCAGCGAATATCACGATTCGGCCGGAAAACCCTCTACTACCACCGGCCAACAAGCCGGTCGGGCCGTGATTTCTGCTTCGCCTGAACTGGCAAAGCGATTTGCCGCAGATGCGCGTGCGTTGAACACGCCGCAGAAGATGCACGCCATCGGAATGATCCACATCCCTATCGCTTCAAGAACAATTCCGACATCACAAGCTGCTCGATGATCGTGCGCAATCGATACTCTGCCGGCCTGCTCGCTGCCGCAATCGATTGGACTTGAGCGCGGTCGTCGATCGTCATGACGCGTCGTAGCGCGTAGGTTGCCAGATGCTCGACGAGCGCCTCCGCAAACGGATCCAGCTGATCGGTCAGCAGTTTCTTGAACGACTCGGGACTATCGTATTGCCTACCGTCCGGGAAGGCTCCGCTGGCGATGACCGGCGGGTCGTCACCCATTCCCCCGGTAACCTTCTCGACCGTTCGCCAGCGACCGATGGCGTCGTAGTTCTCGAATGCGAATCCAAGCGGGTCGATCTTTCGATGACAGCTCGCACACACCGCATGCGTCGCGTGCGCCTGCAATTGGTCGCGGATCGTCGCCTTCGGTTTATTGCTGGGCGTCGGCGCAAGGGGCTCGACGTTCGGTGGCGGCGGTGGCGGCGTGCGACCGAAGATCGCCTCCGACACCCAAACGCCCCGATGAACCGGACGATGTCGCGTTCCGTCCGAGGTCAGCGACAGAACGGCCGCTTGAGTAAGCAGTCCGCCACGATGATCCTGCGCCCGTAACGGTACGCGACGGAAACCGGCTTCTAACGGAAACTCCATCCCGTAGTGCTTCGCCAGCCGAGCGTTCACAATCGTCCAGTCGGATTGTAGGAACTCACCGATCGAAGCATTACGCGTGAACACATCGCGAAAGCATTGCGTCGACTCCAGCACCATACTGCGTTCAAGCCATTTGTCATAATCCGGATAGAGTTCCGGATCGGGTGCGAACTGCCCGACGCGATGCAGTTGCAACCATTGCCGCGGAAACGATTCGAGGAAACGGCTCAACTTCCCATCACCCAGCATCCGCTGAACCTGCTGCCGCAAAATCTCCGGCTTGCGAAGTTCGCTACGCGCCGCGTGCTGCAGGAGCTCCTCATCCGGCATCGAACTCCAGAGAAAGTACGACAATCGTGATGCCAATTCCCAGTCGTTGATTTGATCGCGAGGAGGATCAGCGGACCCCTCAACCATGTAGTAGAAATTCCGCGACGTCAGCACACCGGCCATGGCGGCCAGATAAGCGGACCGCGGATTCTCACCCGACTTCTGCTCAGCAACGAACAACGCCATCAAGCGATCAACCTCGGCTGATGTCGGCGGTCGTCGCCATGCTCGAAGCATGAACCGCGTGAGGCACTCGCGTACATCGCGTTCCTGCTTTTGCAACTCTTGAGCATCCTGCAGCACGCGCGCGCCAACGCTTGCCGGAAAGAGTCCGTCCCTTTTCTTGAGATCGGACTCCGGCACGATTGGTCCTTCGCATTCGTACCAGTCCACCAGCAGCAGCGGGAAGATCGGGCGACCGTCCTCGAGGAACAGCTTGTAGCCGATCGGACTCGGTCGATAGTCCTTAACGCGAGTGAGCAATTTCGGGGTTGCGGACGGAGTCGGGCCATCGTCAAGCTTGCCGGGCGCCTCATTGATCAACTGAAATCCGCCTTCCGGCAGGAATGCCTCCAACTCAATGACCGTCGGCGCGTCCTCGGCGGCGACAACATCCTGACCGATTTCAGCGCGACGCAGGCTATTGTTCCAGATGCTCACGCGCGGCAAGCGACCTTGAAACGACGCCAGGCCGCTCAACTGCACGCGAATGCGATACAGACCGGCTGCGGGAATTTGGATCTGTCCATGCAGCAAGCTTGGATAAATCAGCCACCGCTGCGGCGCCGGCGATGTTTGACGAATCGTTTTGGGAGCGGGTATCTGCTCAGGAAACGCCTGTGATAAAACAGTGTCAGCCGCCTTCAGATAACGCTCGACGTGCGACGGCGAGAGCGTAAGCAAAGCGCCGATTCGGTCAAAGCCGTGCCAGCGCGGATCGTCGTTCAGCGCACCGGGCATGGTGGCGTCGAAGTGGACGCCGAGCAGGTCGTACACGGTCTTCGCGTATTCGTCGCGGCTGAGCCGATAGTGCGTAACCGGACCGCGACGGGCCATTCGCGCGGCCTCGCCCTCTCTCAATCGCCGCGAGATCCACTCGGCAACGCGCCCTATTTCATCTGACTTCGGCTGCGGCTCGTCCTTGGGCGGCATCTCCCCGGCGTTGATGCGAAAAAGCACTTCGGCCCACCGTTCGGCAGACTGTTGCGAACTAAAATCGCGTGAGAGTGTGTCGAGCCGAAACGCACCTTTTTGCTGTTTGTCGTCATGGCACCGGAAACAATGAACCGCAAAAAACGGCTTCGCATCGGTTTCGTAACCGTCTCGATCTTCCGCTGCAACGTAACGGGGTGCCAAACCGAACAGAACGAGTGCTACGATGAACGTGGATCGATTCATCGCGGTCGATCTTCGTGAAGGTGATGAGGCGCTCATTACTTGATTTCCACCTGCAGCTCAGGGCGAGCCGCGCGAAGGCGATCCACGCCGCCGGACGTGACATGCTTCAGGCCGGTAAGCGTCAGCTTCTTCAGCGACTTTGCATTCGCCAGTTCCATCAGCCCTTCGTCGGTCACGTTCGCGCTGCCGAGATGAAATTCTTCCAATGCAGGCATCCGACCGACCGCGCGAATAGACACGTCGTTTACAGTCGGAGCGTGCGCAACGTCAAGTCGGCGGAGCGTGGCGATTTGCGATGCGTAAACCAATCCTTCGGCCGTAGCCTGGTTATCGAGCAATGAAAGCTCCTCCAACGGCAGTTTCACCAGTGACGAAACCGCCTCGCCGGAACTGGCCTTGTCCGTACTGCCAATGCCGCACCGCTTGAGCTCAGTCAATTTGCTTAGTGCCGCCGCACCGGCGTCCGTGAACTTCGTGTGCGCAAACCACAATCGGTCTGAAATCGACACTTGCGTGATCGCACGCAACCCTTCGTCGTTAAGCGGCGTGAAGTGGAAGTTCACGCTTTCCAGTTTTTTCAACCCCGTGAGATGCACGAACCCGGCGCCGGTACACTGCGTCGAAGCCAACCCCAGCACCCGCAACTCGGTCAAGCCCCCTAAGTGCCGCAAGCCATCATCCGTTAGCGGCGTAAGCGTGAGATTCAATTCACGCAGCGCAGTGAGATTACCGAGGTGCCGCAATCCGTCGCCTTTGACATCGCAATTCGACAAATCGATACGGCGCAGCGTCGAGATTCCCGACAGGCACGCAAGCCACTCGTCGGTCACCTTTTCGTTTCGTCCACCTTGCCCCTTGAGCGGATTGTTTCCGTTGTACAGATCAACGATCGCCGGCAGGTCGAACGGCTCCGTGCCGACGTCACCGAGCGCAAGGTATAGCCACTGTGGAGCGCCGGGCAAAGAGACCCACTTGCCGCCAACCTCGGCGACTTTTTCTTCGGCTTTCCCGGCAGCAATTCGCACAGATGCGGCTCGCGAGAGATCCGGCAGCAGCGTAGACACGCGTCGGCGCAACGCTGCGTCCGAGATGCTCGCGACGAGCGACGCACGTTCGCGTGAGTCGGCGTTCGCCAGCAGGCGTCGGAGCACCATTTGGTCCTGCGACTCGGTCGTCAACAGCGACAGGACACCGTCCAAATACTGCTTGACCTCGGGATCCAGCTTGTCAAACCCGACTGCGGACAGAGGCTGCCCGAGTGCCCGTCGCATCGCGTTGTGCATGAGGTACTTGCCATGATCGTGCGTCATGTGGATCGCGTCGCGGTACAACTCCGCCACATGCTTGATGGGTGCCCGACCGGCATCAACATCTTCCGCGATCATCGCGAGAATGTTTTGCGATAAAGTCTGGCGGATCTCTCTGCCCGGGTGCAGTCGCCCCAGTTCGGCGATCAACGCTCGAATGTACGATGGACTGTGCGTCATTTGACTCGGCGTTGCAAGACTCGCAAACTCTTTAGCACGCTGAGCGTGGAAGGCCCAACCTGAGTGCACGACAAATATCGCGTTGGGCTGCAGCTTCATCCAGGCTGAAATCGTCTCCACGTCTTGAGCGAGCGTCGAGCCGTAATGAGGCTGAACCGCGACGAAGTCGTATTGCTTGTCCCGGAGTGCCTTCGGCCAAATGACCGATTCCTTGACACAGGGTTGATCCGGTTTGGCGTAGATGTGAGGCAGCGACACCCCGCAATCAACGTGCCACTGCACATCTCCGTCGAGGCGTTGGGGCACCGTATCCCAGGTCAACGAATTGCCGATGAGATAGCAACGGCTCGGCGGCCTTTGCGCGGCGCAGTCAAGGGTGTTTTGGTTGGCTTGCTCATGGATGCCGTCGAGCGACACATCACAGCAATCATTCGATGACGCAACGTGGTCGTTCCATCTATCAGCGAAGCTCAACAACTTTTCGCCGGGCGACCGAAGCGGCCCGTGGGCGAACTTTTTGTGGCCGACGAGCTGATCGGACGTCACCTCTTGCGACATCAGCGCCGGAAGACCGATGGCCATCGCGGCAGATGCGAAGACGGCCCACAACCATCGGCATTGGCAACGGCGGTTCAATTCGATCTCCTTTGCAGACTGTTTTTGCAGCATGCCATGTTTCTCAGTGCGACATCAAGCCGGACAAGACCGCTGATGCGTCTGTGCTATCCGCTCACCATGGCAGCACCATTCGATTCGCGAGTTCCTGATCACCGGCAGAGGTCAGTCGCTCTTCGGGCGGCATCGTGACGAACTTCCAGCGTTCGGCTTTCACGCGGACAATCGCACCGGACTCGTATCCGGCCAGCAGTTCGACGAACTTCAGCTTCAACTGCACGCCGCTGCTACCGAGCGGCGGGGCATTGAGCGTCTTCCACTCGACAAGCTTGGCAAACTTTCGATCGGAGCGATGAAACCAAGTGCGGCGTGTTTTGTGGGAGACCGCGACCGCGATTCGCTCTTCGCGATCCCGCGACAAGTCGTCCAGAATCTCCGGATCGACTTCAAATAACGTCAGGGTCACGATGCCGCCGCCGTAGTCGAAGTGCTCGATGTGATCAATCCATCCGGCGGTCCAGCGTTCGCGCTCGTACTGCACATGCCGCTGCCTTTGCCGCTCAGTTACGAAAGCACGGCTCTGGTCGTCGATCCAGATTCGACTTATGCGGAACTCGTCCTGCCCCCAGCCTTGGCACCAGCCTAGATTGAATTGGACCGTCATGCCCGGCTTGATGGCGGCGAGATCAACGAGTTGCCGTCCGCTCCAGACTTCCGATCGCACATCGATGTCGAAGGTGTACGGTTTGTTCATCCCGTCCTTGACGAGCTGCCCTGGTGCGGCGGCGCCGGGCGTTGCGGCCGGTCGGGGCGCAGCGTCACTGCCGGGGGCCGCGGCGGGCGATAGGATCACGATCGGTTCGAGGTTAATTTTTTCTTTCGCGGGATCGATCGAAGTGACTTTCCAGATTTGTCCGCGCCGCTGATAGAAACTGAAATCGTCCTCGAGCAGCATCGCGTGATTCTCGGCAATCGCGAACTGTTTCTTCTCGTCGGGCAAAGGCGGAATGGTCGCCTCCTCGCCAGGGGGCGGTGCCGCGAAGTATCCATGCACGTGCGTCCCGAGCGGGATGTCGCGCAGTTCGGCTCGCGCGCCGTGATGCCAGACGGGCGCGTAAGGCAGCAGCGCGAACCAGTGCGGTGGACCGGTGAAGTATCGACCTTGATCACCATCCAGCCGAATTCCACCGCGGCGATTCACGGCATCGATGTAAACCAACTCGCCCGAAATGTATCTCCCCGACTCCGCGGGGAAGCGAACTGGTCGCGACTCCGTCTCACCGCCAATCAACTCGAACAAATCGGTAACCATCACACCGCCGACGGCCGTCAGCGTTGCCAAAGCGGTCAACGCAACACGACGGTCGATGGCGGGCGCAAGATGATCGTGATGCATCGTGCGTTGAACTGGTTTGCGGAGGATGCGGTTACTCAAGATCGATTCACCGAAAGATAAAGGACGCGGAAGTCAGGTTAACGAGAGACGGGAGTGCTGACGGTGGGCTTGCTGAGGACAGAATGCGCGATCGCGATACCGAACCACTTCGGCCTACGATCGGCATCATGCCTTAAGCGAGCACCTCGGAGATCGTGCCATTGCTGTCAGCGAATTTGTCGACCGGCACGTCCATCTTCTGCGCCATGGCCAGCAATAGGTTGCTGAGGTGTGCCTTGCTGTTAACAGCACTGTGATAAATGCCAGGGTGTTGGTCGTATCCCTTGAAATCTTTGGTGAGGTTGTAGTCGACGTGCTGACCGTGCTTCAGGCCTAACGCCGTACCACCGGCCAGAATAATCGGCAGGCTTGCGTTCCCATGACTGTGGCCGTAAGCCATGCCGCTGCCGTACAGCGCCATGGTCGTTTCGATCAGCGGACCGTCAGCATCCTTCACCTCACGCAGCTTCGTCAGGAAGTAACCGAACTGCTGGAGATTAAACGTGTCGCTGGCCAATAGATCAGCGAGCAGTTTGGGGTTGCCATTGTGATGCGATAACGAATGCCGGTCTTGCTTCACACCGATCTCGGGTACAGCCGGCCCCGTACCCTCGTTGCCAGTGCTAAACGTGGCCACTCGAGTCAGGTCGGTTTGAAACGCCAGAACCAGTATGTCGTACATCGTCCGCAAGTACTCACCCAAACGCTCCAGCGAGACATCGCGATTAAGTTGCGAGGCCACGCCCGGATCAACTTTGGGCCGAGGCACATCGAGCCACTTATCGGCCCGCTGCGTGCGAATTTCTACTTCGCGAACCGCCGCAAGGTATTGCTCGAGTCGCCCCTTATCGGCAGAACCCAGCTGGAGATCGAGGGTCGCGGCGTCGTCCAAGACCGCATCGAGAATACTGCCGCGTCGCTGCAATCTGCGTCGCTGATTCGCCACTCCCCCCTTGGCCTCTTCAAACAACTCTCGAAAGACAACGCCCGGACTTCCTTGAGCGGGCAGTGCTATGCCATCGGCGTTGAGGGCAAGCGAGTGTCCTTGGTTGCTGAGTTCGATCGACGCGAATCGGGTCTGCGGTGCCGTGACGGTCGCCATGAGTTGATCGATCGAAATCGTATTGCGCTCCGATTGACCGATCTTGCCGCCGGTCAGCCAGATCGAGGAGCAATTATGGTGATGTCCCAAACCGTTGGGATGATACAAGCCGCTGATCGGCGTGATAACGTCGCGGTGCTTCGCCAGTGCCTGCAGCGGCTTGGACATTTGATAGTCCATGCCCGCCGTGGTCATCTGGTACTCTTGCGTATTGACGCCGTTGGGAAGGTAGATGAACACGCTTCGTTTGGGGCGCACCGTTTTTTCGGCGGCAAGCAGCGGACGCATACAGTCAAGCAGCGGCAGCGCGATCGAGACCCCGACCCCGCGCAGGACATGGCGACGGCTAAGCAGCCAGTTTTGGGAGAGCACATTAGCCATGATGCGATTCCGCTTCGTGATGAGTCTGATTGGCCTCGTCGGACGACGCCATGTTCTA
>JBJOLO010000533.1:0-4553 GCA_046045565.1 Planctomycetota bacterium
GAATAAACGAGCCAAGACCACCGGGGCCATTGAATGCTGTGTCGATATCGAAGTCAACGGTCTGTCCGGTGTCAGCCGTGAACCTATACATGTCCACGTCGATGTCGGTGGCGATGCTGGAATTGATGGTGGCTGTTGTTGACGAAATCACGCCCAGCGATGTGGCCTCCGCGAAACTATCATCGGTATCGACTGGCAGCGCTTGTGCTATCAATTGATAAGCGCCAGCGGTGTGCAGTCCGCCGGCCCAATCGTTGCCGCCGGTCAACGGATCGTAAAGCGAGTTGTTTGCGTTGGAGACGCCCAGGTAATACGTGCCGCTGGTGCTAAATCCGTAGCGAAGGTAGGCGTCGAATCCGATGTTGTTTTCACCCGGGGCATTGGCGTCGTTGTTGTAGGCAAGTTGCTGGCCCGATGCGTTGAAGAGTCGCAGGTAGGAACCCAGTCCGCCGACACCATTCGACGCGGTGTCGATATCAAAATCGATTACCTGTCCTGCGGTGGCCGTGAACCGATACATATCGACATCGATGTCGGTGGCGATATTTGAGTTCACGGTCGTCGCCGTGGTGCTGATGGATCCCAGCGATGCGGCTTCCGCGAATTGGTCGTCGGTATCGATCGGGATTGCTTGGACGGTGAGTCGATACGTACCGGTTGCAAACTGTCCGCCTGCCAGATCGTTGCTTCCCGTCACGGCGGAATACTGGCTGTTGGTGTAATTCGACACGCCAACGTAATACGAGCCCGAACTACCGAATGTGTAACGCAGATAGGCGTCGAAGCCGAGCGCGGATTCGCCCGGCGCAGGGGCGTCGTTGTTCCATGCAAGTTGTTGTCCGAGGGAATTGAATAGTCGCAAGTACGATCCCAGCCCGCCTGGACCATTCATCGTGGTATCGATGTCGAAGTCGACGACCTGGCCGGCTGAGGCCGTGATGCGGTACATATCGACATCGGTGTCGGGCGAGATATCACTGTCCACCGAAACGGGTGACGTTGTGATGGCGCCGAGGAAGGTCGCTTCCGACAAGGCATCATCGATGTCACCGGCTAAGGGCAATCGCGGTTCGAGCGATTCCAGTTGCAGATGGCGAAACAGTTTGCGGCGTCGTGAAGCTAGGGAGGATCGCATAAGGCACCTCGCGCTGAAATTGCGCTCGTCCTGAGCGTTCGACCCGGCGGGCCGCAAGAGCGAGGAACGGCTTGCGCACTCTCAAAATGGTTGCGCACTCCAAAAACGAACTGTCCCTCAATGCGAGCGGACCGTCGATCGAGGATTGGTTTCGGTCGATGGACCGTGTTTGTCTAATGCCAACAAATGTGAGAGCAACTCCCATGCCTGCAAGTGTTACCGAAAGATTACATCTGGCACGGAGATTTGCGGTGGCGACACGTGCAAGACGGGGCCCGATCGCACGCTTGAATTACGCAGGGATTCGGCCGTTTGCAGCAGGCAGCGACGATAGCGTTGGCGCAGAGATCGGGAGTGGAATGGTGCGTGAGTGAAGTCTTGGTTACTCGGTCGAGTCAGCGGAACCGCACGCTGCGCGCGCGACGTGAGTCAGAAAGACTAGTCGTGAGGTGCTAAAAGAGCTTTCGGCCGGAATTGCCTTCTTCGTCTCGCGAGCGTTGCGGAGCTTCCGACTCGGTGGTCGTCGGCTTCGATCGTCGGCGACTGCGTGCCTCTACTTTCGCTTCGTTGGAAAGCTGCTGATCGTCGAAGTTGGCGACCGTAGGACGGCCTTCCGCATCGACTCCAGTCAGCAATTCGATGCGGCGCTCCGCCTGCTCCAGGCCGAGGTGGCATTGTTTGAGGTAGCGAATGCCTTCCTCGTACCTCGCCAAGGCGGCGCCCAGGCCGAGTTGACCATCCTCCAGTTCATGGACGATTTGTTCGAGTTGCTCGAGCAACTGCTCGAAAGGCATCGAGGCGAGATCTTGATTCGGAGTTTTGTCGCTCACAGTTTAGGTTCCTTCTTGACCGCGTTCGATGGATTCCACCCGCGAAGTCAGGCTGCCTTCGGCGAGTCGCGTGACAATCCGATCGCCGACGGCGACGGTTTGGGCGTTACGGATGACGGTTTTCTGATCGGCGAGCAGCGTGACACTGTAACCGCGTTGGAGGGTGGCGAGCGGGCTGAGCGATTCGATTCGGCCGGCAACGGATTTCCATTGCTCTCTGGCGCTCGCGACTCGTTGGCGCGTGGCTCGATGTGCGCGAGCGTGAAGTTCGTCGAGCCGCATGGCGAGTTCGTCGGTAAGTGAAAAAGGTCGGCGAAACAACCGATGGTTGGCCACCGCTTGGACCCGCAGTTGGTACTCACGTACGCGGCGGCGAAGACCATTCAGCAGTCGACGCTGCTTTTGTCCCAGCCGCTCCAGAACTTCTTCACTCGAGGGCACGATGCGTTCCGCGGCCTCCGTCGGCGTTAACGCGCGCACGTCTGCGACGAGGTCGGACAGAGTGACATCGATTTCATGTCCCACCGCCGAGACAACAGGGATCGGCGATGCGTGGATCGCTCGCACCACCCGCTCGTCGTTAAAGCACGCAAGGTCATCGGTGCTGCCGCCGCCGCGGGCGACGACGAGTACTTGCGGGGCCGGTTGCAATCGACCGGCGGATTGAATCGCCCGCACAATTTCCTGTGCGGCCCCTTCGCCTTGAACGCGCGCTGGCGCGATCAGTACATGAATTCCCTGCCACCGCCGGCGTACGACCTCCAGAAAGTCGCGCACGGCGGCGCCCGTGGGGCTGGTGATCAATACCACTTGTTTTGGAAACGGCGGTAGCGATCGCTTGCGGCCCGGATCAAACAGGCCTTCCGCTGACAGCTTTGCGTGCAGTTGCCTCAGTGCCAGAATTTGCGCACCTTCGCCGCGCGGTTCAATCGCTCGCAACGACAGCTGATACGTCCCACGCGGCGGGTAAACGTTCATTTCCCCCTGCGCGACGATTTGCATCCCGTCCTTCATCGCAAATTTCAGCCGCGTGGCAACTCCACGCCAGACCACGCAGCGTATCTGCGCCTGCTGGTCCTTCAACGTCATGTAGATGTGTCCCGCGCTCGACTGAGAATAATCGGCAATCTCGCCAGCAATCCAAATGTCGGGGAACGTGGACTCCATGCAGTCCTTGATCAAGGCCGTCAATTGAGAAACCGAAAAGACGCGTTGTTCAGCAGCGGGCATCGGCGATTCCGAAAACAGGCTCGGTCGACAGACAGGAAAAGGCGAGGGCGTGCAGCCTCGGTGATTCAATGTAACGCAGTGCGTTCGAGAAACCAATTGGCTGATCACACCACGAAAGCATGAACGGCTGAGATGTGCCTCAATCGGGATCGGGGCGGGGTTAGAACTGGATTGATGTTTAGGTGACATGAGTCAGGTTCAGAATTAAGGCAGAGGAGAGTGAATTGCTTCGATGTCCTTTGTTCAGCAGTTCGACCCCAGTCCACTGGACTGTCTGGGGAGTTGATTCCCGTTCCTGCTTCTGTGGTCCGATCGTCACTGTCAGCCATGACCTGTGAGGTCATGGCTGGCAGTGGCACCCGGACCAGGCAGTTCTGAATTGGGTGGCACTGCCAGGTGAGTCTGCTTTTCTGAGGCCCTCAAGCCTCGGAAAAGCAGGCTCACCTGACAGTGTCAGATCACACCACCGAAGCATGAAATGCTGAAACACGCCCCAATTGGAGTCGGGGCTAGGGTGGAACCGGGTTCAAGGTCAGGTGACACCAAACGGGCTGGCCTCTGATCCTGAACAGACAGAAGAGCCCACTGCTTCGTTGTCCGTGTTCAGCAGTTCGCCCCCAGCTCACTGGACTAGTTGGGGAGTTGATCAGCAGTTCCGACTTCGGTGGTCCGATCAACACTGTCAGCCATGACCTGTAAGGTTATGGCTGGCAGTGGCACCCGGATCAGGTAGTTCTGAATTGGGTGGCACTGTCAGATCACACCACCGAAGCATGAGCTGCTGAAACACGCCCCAATCGGAATCGGGGCTGGGGTGGAATCGGGTTCAAGGTCAGGTGACACCAGACATGCTGGCTTCTGATCCTGAACAGACAGAAGAGCCCACTGCTTCGTTGTCCGTGTTCAGCAGTTCGACCCCAGTCCACTGGACTGTCTGGGGAGTGGATTCCCGTTCATGCTTTTGTGGTCCGATCAACACTGTCAGCCATGACCTGGGAGGTCATGGCTGGCAGTGGCACCCGGATCAGGTTGTGATCACACCAATCAGGCTGAAACACAATCCGATGTCAGGCAACTTGTCGGATCTCATTCGCGATGCTTGGCGAGCAGTCTTTGTTGGGATCGGGAAGTGGCAGCATGCGGCAATTTTCGCAGCCTTGACGCGTGACGGGGCGCTGATTTTCGTAGCGTCCCCCCTGCTCTGCCCAGGTTTCGGCTCGTTGTGTTAATTGTTGATAGATCGCTTCGATGCGCTGCCGCCAGTTTTCGATTTCGTGGCGATCGATCTGAGGGGGAATGCGAATGGGCGGGCTGAGGATAATTCGGCAGCGCGAACCGGGGCGCGGGATGGCGAATTG
>JBJOLO010000619.1:0-4555 GCA_046045565.1 Planctomycetota bacterium
AATCGCAGCAATCAGATGATACGACACCCACTCGGATGCATTGGGCAAGCTATTCAAAGGATCCGAGGCAGCTCCCAATCCGCTGATGGCGAGAATGGTAAGCATTCCGGTGAGCGACCATGGAAACGTTTTTCGTTTCAATCGTTTGCTGCGCTGAATGAAGTCGGGAGCCAAGCGATAGGTGTCGACCACTTCCTGACACCAACGTCCTGTGCCGATGAAATAGGTCACGGCGATGCTATTGACGAGCACCGACACGATCGCCGTGGCGAGCCCCAGCAGTTTGTGATATTCGGCGTGAAGCAGCACAGGGCGAGTCGCTTGGCGGACTCGCTCAAACTCGCGTTTTGCCTCGACCGATTCCGCGGAATTGGGGTCACGCGATCTGAGCCGGGCATCGGTCAGACGCTGGTCTGCTTCGCGTAGCACAGCAGCGGCGGCATTGAAGTCGCCGAACAGCAGTCCGTAGGTCATGTTGCCCAGCAACAGCAAGAGGGACAACAGCGCAAGTCCGGTAAAGATTCGAGTCACAGAAGAAGATCGCTCATCGCATGGGAGGGGTTTTATTCTTCGACTGCATTATTATTCCACGCCGCAAACCTGACACAAGGGGAAGCGCAGCCCGATGGGGGCAGCTGATGTTTGTTGCGGGACAGCAGGTCGATGCGAAAGAAACGTCCAACCGAAAGAAACTACCTGCAAGAGGACTGGGCATTCGACTTTTCAGCGGGTTGTTTTGCCGCCGCGGTGCCCTAGCAGCTCTTCCGTGCGATCGACGACATCCTGATTCGCAGGATTGTATTTGAAAAGCGACGCGTCGATCTCGCGTGGAACACGAGCCTCATAGATCTCCATCGACACCATAAGTGCCAACTGTTCCGACTCCGTGGCCTGTCGGGGCTGCCACGATCGGCCCTCGGTCCGCAGGAATTCGATCAGGTAAGGAAAGCCAGGCAAGGCGTCGTCGCGCCCGAGCGTCAGTCGCACGGCATGGGGTATAAACGGCGGCACTTGCGTATGCGAAAGCGGCTTGCCTTCAACGATTCGTTGTCGCTGATTCGGCAATAACCTCGCCAATGCTTCCGTACGCCACCGTCCCTGGATCACCCACACGGGGATATCGCCTCGTCGGGTTTCCCGGGGTGCTTCAAATTCGAAGTTGTCATCGAGATCACAAATCAACCTTGGCAAACCGCCCAGCAATGCCCAGGGACGGCGGAGCGTCGACTCGCGAGTTCCCTGCTGATCGCGATCCCACAAGTTCGGTTCGCCAGCCGCGACGAACTCTAACTCCTCGGACTCCCTCCCCTGCCCTTCTCCCCCGGCGGACTCGTCCTCTGCTGCTCGACCGGCAAAGCGTGGATTGATGCCCGAGGACTCTTCACGCAGTCGTCGCAGGTCGATGCGAACCAGGCGCGGGTCGCGGTCGAGATCATCCCGGAGCCAGCTGAAACGCCCGTCATTGACCTGCAGCAGGCTGGCGACACGGTCGGCAACCTGCATTTTCAGTTCGAGTCGCGAGCGAATTGCATCGTCGCCGGCCAGTTGCAAGTACGACCCAACTCCACTCAGCGAGTGCCCGAGGATTTCGACTCGCACACGGAGCTTCGATTCCAGCGCCGGAACCTGCCGCAGCGTGCGCTGCGACTCTGCTAGCAGCTGGCTGGGTGGACCGGCCGAGGAGATTTTGGGCTCCGGCGAGTCGCTTGATTTTGCGTCCTGACTTCGGATCAGGCTCAGCACGACGCGAGCCTTTTCCTGGTTGAACAGCCCGAACAGGGCTACGGTCACGACGACAGTCAAGATGGGCAATCTGTACTTCATTGTGCAGTTATGCGGATTTTGCCAAAGATTCGTGCGGGGCTGCGCCGAACATAAACCCACAGGAGTATCGTCCTGCAACCTTCGTTGCGCGGCACACACCCGAGGTATGTGCGGCATAACGGGTCGGCAGGTCGGACATTCTAGGTTGATTTCGCGAAGGCGGTCTACGTCAATCGACCGCAATGCGAGGTCAACGCGACCATACACAGCAACGAATGCCACCCTTGACCAGCTGGCAATGTAGGCCCGCTAGGCGACAAGGACGGCCGCGAGGGGGGAAACCATGAAGGTCAATTGGAAGCACTGGGTTTTATGCACCGTCGCGGCCGTTTCGGCCACGGGCTGTGCTGGGTTCAAGGAACATAATTTGCCGCCGGTCCAGCAACTGCTGGAACCAGGTCCCGGCGTTGGCGGCCCCGGCCCCGGCGTGATTCCACCTGCGAATCCTGCCGCTTACTTGCCCGGTGCACCGGCGACAGCTCCATCCGTTCAGGTTTTGTTTAACCGGCCGGATGGAATGCAAGTGCAATGGGATGTCGGTGGCCCCGGCCAGTTCGACTCGACACCGCTCGTGGTGCCGGGCCGAAACAATTTTCCGCAAGGCGGAATCTATCGCCTGAAGCTGACCAACATTGCTGGTCGAGCCGGCCTGGAGTTGTACCCGACGATCGAGATTGGACCGACCACTCCGCGAACGGAAGCGTTCCTGGCTCACAATGCGGTGCCGATCCAGTTTACGGAGGAAGACTTCGATCAGGTTTCGGCTGGCAACTTCGTCACGAAAGTGATTTACCTGCCGGATCCTGAATTCCAAGAACTCGCTCTCGGCAATGTGGAAACGCTGGTCAGCACGCGACTGGATCCGGGTATTGACCCGATCGTCGAAGCAGACCGTCGCGGTTCGATCATGGTCGTGTTGCGTCTCGGTAACAAAGACATCGAGATGGCGGGTGCGAACGACGATGTGTTGCGAGCGAACCTTGCAAGCTTTGATGCCGGGTGCAGCCCTTACGGAGCCGGACCTCCTTCGCTTCCCGGACACATTTCGGGCGTCACCACGTCTCAGTATGGAATGCCGATGAGCGGCACGCCGATCGGGCTGCCTGGCCCGCCGCACATTCCGCTCGGAGCACCGGCTGGCTTGCAGAAGCATGTGATGCGCAATCACACGCCGGTTTACATGCCGAAGCCGACCGAGAAGTTCAAGATGCACGTGCGTCAGACGCCGGGTTACAGCTACCCGACGCCGCCGAGCCGCATGCGGTATCACGAACAGTCGATTCAGCCGGCTCTGCCCTACGGCCAGCCCCACTCGCAACGAGTGCAGCAGATCTTCAACATGAACGACTGCCCGGACTGCCGCTAGTTTCTTAAGCAAACCAACGGCCCGAGATCCGCGCTGCGGCTCGGGCCGTTTTTTCTCACCCAACGTTTTCGTTCAGCCACTCCGCAACCCATCCTTGCCGTCGGGTATTCGCATGCGACTGCTCAACCACCGAGTTCACTGTCGCGCGGCACTGGTCTGTCGTGCGGCTTTGGGAATGGCTGTGATCGCCGGTCTGCTGACGGCCGCAGCCGGCACCGCGAACGCTCAGCGTCCCGGAGTGCACTACTTCCAGCGTGCGGACATGCCGCCCGGTTCGATCGGTCGCGCTCAACTGCTTCGAGGCGGTCCGCTTCCCGGCTACTTCCAACCGGTACAGGTTCGCAGCCCCGCCGGTACGATGATCTCGATCCAGGCAGGTGGGAAATACTCAACGCCGCAAGAAGGCGAATTGCTCGCCGGCATGTTGATTGGTGGCGTCTATCGCCTTCGCATCTCCAAAATACCTGAGCGTGAAACGCTCGATGTCTATCCGACCATTGAGGTGATCAACCGCCTTCATCCACCGCCAGGTCAGGAAGGCCGCTTTCCGATTCCGATTGAGATCACTCAGGAGGAATTGGAAATGGCAATCAGCGGCAGGTTAGTGACGCGCGTCATTTATCTGGAAGATCCCGCGCGCCCTTTCCCACTGCCTGAAGATCCTCAGCATCAGCGTTACTTTGAAGTGCGTCCCAGCGAGGATCCGCTTCAAGTTGCCGACGAACTGGGGCGCCCGATGGCGATCTTGCGAATGGGTTCACGCGTTCCCGACGAGAACGAAGGCACGATGCAATTCGGCTACGACTACGGTGTACCGCCGGTCATGCTTCTGGAAAAACCGATTGTAGTGCCTCGCAACTCCGGTTTAGAACCGACGCGAGTCGACCCGCAGGCCCCCTCCCCTGCCCCGCGTCAAGGAATGATTTACCCCCGAAAGCCGCTGCCTTCGGGCAATGCGGCTCCGCTGATCTCCAAGCGACCTCAGGTGAATCGATGAGAATTCTTAACGGCTTGCGTGTGAACAAAGGTTGGGTCGTGTGTCTTGCCGCCGGAGCGGTTTGCACCCTCTCCGCTTGCCGTTCGCTAAACGACCAATCGATCGCCTCGTCGCAAGGCCGCCGGAACGTCAACGCTTCATCGCCGCTTGCGAAAGCGTCATTGAGTGACGATCGTGACGAGGAAGCAATTTCGACTGCCGCCGACAACAGCGCCGTCGCCCATGCTGCAGGATCGGCCAGCGGAAAAAGCAGCACGCGAGTGACACCCGCTGCCTACGAACCGCCGTCTCTGCCGCCCGATGGCGCAGCGGCCATTCGCATGGACGATTGCCGCGACGAGTCCTCGGCCATGCCCGCACACTATCCG
>JBJOLO010000643.1:0-4933 GCA_046045565.1 Planctomycetota bacterium
TGTGCGTATGCCCGCCGACGTAATCGAGGGCTTCGAAAAGCGTGATCTCGTGACGATTGTGCAGGCGATAGGCGGCGACGAGTCCGGAAATCCCCGAGCCAATGATGGCCAATTTCATGCCCAGAAACACCTTTTTCGGGGGTAATCCAAATCATGCCGCAGCAGAAAACCGTTCAAAACTCGCCAGCAGCCTATCCCATTCGTTACGAAACCGCAAGTAGCAAGCTAGCAAGCCATTAACATGCAGCGGTGCGGGGAATAGGCCGCGGTTGATGGACTGGTCACGGCCTGCCCCGCGACCTATAATTCGTTCAAAACGTGCCTGCAAGCGACGTTTTCACTATCCGCCACCGAACCTGGGATGGTCCGCCATCCGCGATCGCAAAAGGGCATTGGGCTGTGCACAGCGGTTTACAGTTGGTTTCGCCGAAACAGGTCGCTCGCGTCATCGGGGTCAGCGAATCGTCGCTGAAGCGGTGGTGCGATCAAGGCCTGATCCGCATGGAGCGGACGGCGGGCGGTCATCGGAAAATGCAGATCTCCGAGGTCATCCGATTCGTTCGCGAGCACAATCACAAGTTGGTAAACCCGGAACTCCTGGGGTTACCGCCTTTGAGCGACCATGCCGAGTTGGGGCTGACGCGAAGCCGAACGCGGCTCGTGGATGCGTTATTGAGCGGCAACGAGCTTGTTGCTAGGCAAATCATCTTCGATCTCTACCTCGCGAAGCATCCGTTGAGCGTTATTCTCGACGAGGTCGTCGCGGCGGCCTTCCGGGAAATCGGCGAGAGATGGGCATGTGAGGCTGCTGACATTTACCAGGAGCGGCGGAGCTGCGGCATTGCGGTTCGCGTGCTGTTTGACATTCGCCGCGTCCAGGCAACACCGGACCCCGCTTGGCCGGCAGTGGGAGGAACGATCGAGGGCGATTTATACGAGATGCCATCGACGATGGTGGAGATGGTGCTGAGGGAAGCCGGTTTTCAGGCGACCTTTCTGGGCAACTCACTGCCGATTGCTTCGCTTGCCCGAGCCGTAAAGGAAACACGGCCTCGATTGTTCTGGTTGAGCGTCTCGCATATCCCTGACGGTTTCGACTTGCCGGCAGGCTTCCGAGTTGTCGTGGATGCATGCAACGACGTCGGCGCAGCGCTGGTTGTCGGAGGCAGAGCGTTGACGAGTGAACTTCGGCAGCAGGTGACCTACTCTGCATTTTGCGACACGATGCAGCATTTGGAATCGTTCGCCCGAACGCTGAAGCGAAGTTCCGCCCCGGCACTCTCCGGCTCGGCAACAGCCATGGGCAGCTAGGGCGTGTGATTCGCCGCCTTCCCGCATCGCGCGCTCGGTTCTTGCACGCAAACGCCCCCGTCTGATCGACGCTCATGAGATCGCCGTTGCATAGCGAGCCGATCAACTCCGCCAGTAGCTGCCGCCTTCCCAGGCCACCCAAACAGCGAAGTCGGCGACGAGAAAGGCCGGTGATAGCAGCAGAGGCTGGTGCGGCATCGCCACCTTAGTCGCCCTTGACCCATCGAGTGGATCGCTCTACTCTCCGCCACGTTTCCAGAGGCAGCGGTTCCAGATCGCGACTTTTCCAGATCGCTACTTTTCCTGAGCAAATCACGCTAGGCGGGCATTCGCTTCGCCGTGGTGTACGCTCCCCGTTTGCGACGTGGCATTCATGAGCGAGCATCGACGAACATCGAAGCCGTACTCATCACCGAGTGTTGTGGCACTGGGGATGATCTTATTGGCTTTCCTCGTCTGCCTCTCGGGCTGTTCCTCCTCGAAATACTTATCGGTGCGATCAGCGCCACGCAATCCGTTGGAGAACGTGCTGCAATTAACGTCGTATCGCGGCCCGCGGCCCTCACCAAGAACGGAGCAGCTGCTGCGACGCTACGATCTCGTCACGGAGCAAACCAAAGCGTCGCCTGTCGCACTGGTCAACCTCGAACAGGCGATTCAAAGCGAGATAGCCGACCCGGAAAAGATTTATTCGTACGCCGAGCTGGCCTACATCGACGGACACAAGGCGATTGCCAGCGGCGATGAAGGGACAGCACTGCACTTGTTCGGAGCGGCCGCATCGCACGCTTATCTTTATCTCTTCGATTCGAATCTCGACCAGTCCCGCAATCCGTATGATCCTCAATTCCGCCAAGCCTGCGATCTCTACAACGGCGCACTGGAGGCGGGCCTGCGGATCTTAAAACATCGAGGCCGTTTGAAACCGGGTGCGGTGCAAACGATCAAGACATCGCAACAGAATTTCGATCTGTCAATCGAAATTCGCGGTCCCTGGAAACCAGAGGACATTGGCCAGTTGGAGTTTGTCTCGGACTACGACATCGAAGGCTTGCGAAACCATTACCAAACGTTCGGCCTTGGCGTTCCCTTGATCGCAGTGCGAGCAAAACACACCGCAGCGGATCCCGCCGAAAAATATTACCCGGCGGGTTTTACTTTTCCATTGACCGCATTCTTGCGGATGCATCGCGTCTCAAGCGATATCGCCATGGCGTCTGGCGAGACCCCAAAACTTCGCTGCGTGATTGAACTGCACGACTCCCTATCGAACAATCACCTGGAGGTCAACCAACGTCTCGTACCGCTGGAAACTGACCTCAGCATCCCCCTGGGGTACTTCCTCGACAACCCGCACCTCAATACCGACAAAATCGCCACGCTCGGATTACGCCGGCCGGAAGAGGCAAAAGGGTTCGAGGGCATCTACATGTTGGAGCCGTTTGATCCGGAGAAGATTCCCGTCTTGATGGTGCACGGACTGGCCTCCAGTCCGACCACCTGGATGGAAATGTTCAACGACTTGCGGGCTCTGCCCGAACTGCGCAATCGCTTTCAATTCTGGTTCTATCTCTATCCCACCGGACAGCCGTTTTGGATCAGCGCCGCGAAACTGCGGGCGGATCTCGAGGAACTTCAACACACCTTCGACCCGCAGCGTCAGAATCCGGCGTTCTGCAATATGGTGCTCGTCGGACACAGCATGGGCGGTCTGGTTTCCCGCATGCAGGTGGTGGAGAGCGGCCGCGAATTCTGGCGTATCATCAGCGACAAGCAATTCGAGGACCTCAAAACCGACGCCGATACGCGGGAGAAACTCCGAAGCATCCTCTTTTTTCAACCCAACCCGTCGATCCAGCGCGTGGTCACGATCGGGACACCGCATCGAGGTAGCCATTTCGCGAATGATGCGACTCGCTACCTGGGGCGCAAACTGATTGATCTACCGAAACGAATGGTGCAAGCCAGCCAACGACTGCTCTGGGACAACCCCGACTTCTTCAAGAACACGCACTTGCTCACGACCACCACGAGCATCGATTCGCTGGCTCCCGATTCTCCGGTTTTGCCCGTGCTGAATCACGCGCAACAAGCGGAGTGGGTTCACCTCCACAACATCGTCGGCGTGATTGCCAAACGCGGTTTTCTCGGCCGGATCTCGGAGACCGGAGACGGCATTGTCGATTTCGATAGCGCACACTGGGAAGACGCCGAATCCGAATTAACGGTGGAAGCAGATCATGTGAATGTGCAACGCCACCCGCGTAGCGTCCTGGAGGTCCGCCGCATCCTACTTGAACATCTCAAGCAGATCGACGAGCAAATCCGGGGGCGTGACAGCGAGCCGGTTGACGGGCAACCGGATCCGCAATCGGAGCAACCAGGGGTCGAAAGAGCCGACGGTCCGTTGGCACCGCAAGCCTCTGCACCGTCCTTCATGCCGACGGGTCCCCTCCGAGGCGTCGAACCTGGTATCGACGCCTCGATCTTCGCATTCTCTTTCGGCGACTAATGCGGTCCATCGCTTCCGGTTCGGCGGGCAATGGCGTAGAATCTACGCCAACGCTGAGGCAAGGAATCTCCGCGGCTTGCCGCCTCGAGCCCCGCACGGGCTTTCGTAACGACGCGGAACATTAGGTCCTTCAAGGAGGAAACGTGCCATGAGGAATCTGGCTACTGTCATCACCATCACAGGGATTATTTGCGCCATGACCAACATGAATATGGGCGACGAAAAGTCGGCCAACGCATCGAAAGAAGTACCGTTTCCGACCCTGCCAAAGGGAGCGGGCAAGATCGACGATAACGCGCCGAAGACGATGACCACCACGGATTCGGGTCTCCGCTATCGCGTCCTGCGGAAGGGCGATGGCAAAATGGCCAAAGCAACCAATCGCGTGAAAGTGAACTACCAAGGCTGGCTCGATGACGGAAAAGTTTTCGACAGCTCATACAAACGTAATGAACCGATCTCGTTCGGTCTCAATCAGGTGATCAAGGGCTGGACGGAAGGCATGCAATTGGTTGGCACGGGCGGGATGATTGAGTTGGAAATCCCGTCGGGGCTGGGCTACGGCGACCGCGGAATTCCCGGCACCATTCCCGCCAAAGCAACACTGCACTTCCTGGTCGAACTGCTGGCCGTGGAATAGTTCCCGGCGTGGAATAGTTCCCGGCACTGGCATCGCGTTTTACCAGGCCAAGCTTTTCCGACTGCAACGCGTCGGAACGCGATGAACTGCTGCAAAGCGACCTTCGTAAAAGCCGCGAGCGACTCCGCAATCCGCTGAGTCGCTCGCGTTCTTTTTTGGGGCCCGCTGCCACACGGAAGACGGTGCTTAGTGGGGCAGTTGCAGTTGGGATTCGAGTGACTTGAGCACCTGGCGCCGGACCATCGGGTCATCCAGTAACGCTGCCAACGCTCGCTCCGACAGGCTCTCCGATGCGAAAGCATTGGTCTGCAGTGGGGCCTGTGCGGATACCTGCACGGGCCGTTCGTTGCCAAACACGGAGGCGGGTGATTGCGGAGCCGAACTTGCGATTGGAGTCGCCGGTACCGCTGCAGGCATCGTGGCAACCACCGGCTGTGCAGACGCACTCACCGCCCGGCGAATGACCGACA
>JBJOLO010000676.1:0-4077 GCA_046045565.1 Planctomycetota bacterium
AACCGCTGCGTCGGACGTAACGCCAGTATCCTTTCCATCGACGTGGCTGTCAAAGACGGGTAGTCTCATCCAATGCGAGATGATGAGGGACCGTTTGGCACGCCTTCCGCTACCGGAAATGCCAGATGGTTGTTCACCGGGTTCATGCGATAGAATCCCGGGTGACACGTTTTCAGACGAGGCATTACGATGCATTACTCGAATCATGCGGTGGTTATTCCCCTGACAACCACGAAAACGATCCACTTTGCGCGAGCGATCGTGTTCGCGCGGGTCGCCCAAGCTGTTCTCGTGACATCGATCGGACTACTGATCACGTTGGCCGCGATATCGCCATCGTTCGTCGCCGCGCAGCCACCGATAAAGCTAATGGAATTCGAATTCCAGACCCGCGATCCTGAAACGGGGGAGGTCAAAACCACTCGCGAAACGATCGACGCCTCCAAGGTCGGCGTGATTGCGGTGGATGTCTGGAATTTCCACTGGTGCAAGACGGCGACGATGCGCGTTGATGCCTTTGTACCGCGAATCAACAAAGCGCTCGAAGCAGCGCGTTCGCTGGGAATGACCGTGATGCTGTGCCCCAGTGACGTCGTGGACAACTATGTCGGGTTACCGCAACGCGAGTCGGTGCTCGCCCTCACATTGCAATCGGTTCCGAAGGTCCGGGAAGTGAATTGCCCTCCGGTACCTGACGCGGGCGGTTGTGCCTGCGGGCGTGAGCGTTGCGCAGGCAATTATGGCTGGGATGGAATGCATCCCGGCTTGCAGATCGGTGATGGGGACTGGATGCCGGACACGCAGGCCGAAGTCTACACCATCTGTCAGCAGCGTAAGATTACGCACTTGATTTACGTCGGCTTTCATACGCAAGTCTGCCTGCTCGGAAAGTCGATGGGCCTTCGCGCCATGAAGAGTGCCGGGCTGCAGTGCGTGCTTGCGCGCGACATGACCGACGCCCATCCCGGCTATGATCCTGCTCGCCAATTCACGCCCGATCTCAACACCGAACAGGTCGTAGAGCATTTCGAGAAGCACCTGGCACCAACGATCCATTTTCAGCGCGAACTCGAAAAGCTCGGCAAATGGGATCGCCAATGGGTTGTCGATCCCGTGCGCATCGCCCCCTGGGGCACGGATGAACGACCGCATCTGTTCGAGGAACCGATCACCGTCACCCTATCCGCGCCGCTGCAAAACAGCGCGGAGATTCGTTACACGACGGATGGCTCGCCACCAACACCAACATCAACGCTCTATCAATCGCCAATACATATCTCCGATTCCACCCGTCTCCGCGTCACTGCGTTCCGAGACGGCCAAGCGGTTTGCTTGGAGTCGATCGGCAGGTTCGTACGAATGACAAAAACGCCTCCCCTGCCCGATGTCTATCTGGGAGACCTGAAACCGATTCGAAGCGTCGGATTTGGCCACACGTATCGCGACGAAGTGCGTTATTCGGGAGATACACAAGCGCCGCAACGTGACCGATCGAATCGCGGCGGTGAAATCCGCGTGAATCGACAGACGTATCCACGGGGTATCGGCGTCCACGCGCCGTGTGAGTTGGTGTATGAAGTCAAACCCGAGTATCGCCGGTTTGTCGCCGTGGCGGGAATGGACGAGTACCTGATCAGTCGCGCGAATGGTTCCAATTTAGCCAAGTATCCCAGCGTCGTCTTCAAAGTCTTCATCGACGGCCGTGAAGCTGCGGCGAGTCCCGTGATGCGAATCCAGTCACCAGCGTGGCGGTTCAATGTCGAGATTCCTCGCGATGCCAAAAGGATCAGCCTGATCGCGACGGATGCCGGCAACGGCAACCGGGAAGATTATGCGGACTGGGCCAACGCCGGGTTTATCGTCGGCCGGTAAACCATCTCGGCAAGAACAAATCGCCACGCTTTCAGACCTTAAGCTGGACGAGTCCCCAAGCGGTCCAATGACCTTTACGCTGATCGGTGCAGAAGGCGTCCTTGCGCCCCATACCGTAAAGGTAAAGGAGCAGCGAAACGGGGCAGCCGCTCTCGCCGAACTATCTGGTTTCCTCGGTCTAGAGCAAGATCGCCGGGTTATGGCTGGAACGATACGCGCTGGAGACGTCGATCGAGGCCAAATGATCGTTTGCTATCCGTCTTCGTGACGGCACAAACTGTTCGCCGAGTTGGCCATGGGGCGTTTGATTCCCCGCACCGCTATCTCGTCCCTCGTTGAACGCATAGGTTGCACTCCCGAACTATACCGAGCGTGCGGTCTCCACATTCGCTGCCCGTGCTCCGTTCGTAACCGACAGGGTTCTTCGGATGGGTCAATCGGATTCGATCTTGTCAGCGCATCGTGCAGCGCTTCCAACTCGAGCGCGAAAGAAAAGTTCGGGCTCAACTCCTTCGCACTCGGAGAGGAGTGCACCGATGGCTGTCTCGATGATATCGATCCGCAAATAGAGCGGCATGCGGCATGGCCTGCCTTCGCGTTGCGCGAATGCGTGTGAAACGGCCGCGGCCGCACGATCACCCGACTGCCGCACGACCGATGGCGGATCGGCGAATCGGAGCGAACCTCCACGCTCGGCATGCACCATGATCTGGCCACGAGCGGGGAGTTTGTGAGCGGCATGACTGTATTCGCCCCGGAAGTACACGAGCGACCATTCACCATGGCTCTGAATCTCGGGCAGAAAGGTTTGTACTAATTGAGCACCTCGCCGACAACGATCCGTGAACTCCTGTTGAAATGCGAGTGCCGCCTGACGATCGGGCAAGAACTCCAATCCCGCTCCGGCAGCCGAAACTGCGGGCTTGATGACGGTCGCGCCATGCTGCTCGAAAAACATCCCTAGATCCAGCGACTCGCCACGAGGGATCCAATACGTGGGGACGATCGGTACGCCGACCGCTGCAAAGTCGAGCAAGTAACGTTTATCCATGAGCCAGAGCATCACCGGTGGCTCGTTGTCGACCTGCATACCCGTTGCGGCAAGTTGTTCGAGCCAGCGAAGGAAGCCCTGACGCAGTTCGTCGCTATCCATGTAGTCCCAAGCGGAGCGGAGGATGAGTCGATCGAACTGACCGATCAGTTGCCAGGGCTCCACGCCCCAGACCACGGCCGAGACCTGGTGCCCGCGTCGGCGCAGTTCATCGACCAGTACCTGGTCGTCAGGGGTGAACGGCGGTTCGGTCGGTACGAAATCGGGCTCGGCGGCGGTAGGAAAATAATCCGCCAGCTTTTCGGCACCGCATGTGACAATACCAATACGCCGCATAGTTGAGGGGATCATCGGGTTTGCGATTCTGATTACGAGGTCACCGTTCAAGTTTTTTTGCGATGCGAATCGTCGGTACTTAGCGACTCGCCGTCGTATGCGTGCCGGCTTACTCGCAAATCCTCCGTCCAAGGCCCATGAGGAATTTTTGACCAAGGCAAAGTCCGCCGTTGGCAGCCGCTTCGGAATCTACGCTTCGGCAGGCAGGCAGCGCTGCCTTGCCTACTTGCTGATCGCATGGCACGGGGTCATACTCTCGCCCGCCGGCAGCCGACCGGTTGCTATTCTACATCCCTACTCCAGGAGTTGTCCCCGTGAGAATGCTCGCCTGCCTTTCGATGGTTGCGATCCAGATGGCCGCCGTGTCCTGCGTGCTGGCACAAGATATCGAAAGTGACGCTGCTTTGCTGAAACAACTCACCAAGTTGGAGAAGGATAGTTGGGAAGCGCTGATGGCCAAAGACAAGGAATTCTTTAAGACGTATTTGGCACCCGAAGCAATTTGGTTTTTTGCCGATGGCACCTCCGTTGATCGCGAGTCTTATTTGAAGGACCTCAGCAAGATCCAGGTGACGAAATATGAAATGGGACCAACCTCGCTGCTCAAAGTCAGCGAGAATGTAGCCATGGTCATGTATCGGATGAGCTATGAAGCGATCCAGGGTGGACAAAAAGAGATCCTCGCCAACATTGAGTCATCGTCACTTTATGTCCGGCGCGACGGAAAATGGATGGAAATCTTCTACCAGGAAACACCCGCCAAAGGTGCTGCTCACGGAACCGCAAGCGAAGCCAAAAACATGGTTGCCCGTGCGATC
>JBJOLO010000678.1:0-4888 GCA_046045565.1 Planctomycetota bacterium
CCATCCTTCGCCCTCGCTCGTCCAGCCTCGAACGCAACGCGTGCCGGTCATCCAGCCGAGCTTGGGTTAAACCCTCCACTAATTGCAGATTGCGAACGCGAAAATCGTTGGCGTTCGGATCGGCGTTCAGCACGAACGGATCATATTTGATCCCCAAACACCCGCCATACTGGCCGGGTGTAAGGTAAACGCTGCTGTCGCAGTGGGGCGTTGGAGTGATCACGTAAGGCGGTACGTCGCCCGAATAGTTGTCTTGTTGCGCGAGCCAACCGACTAATGTCCCGAAGCACGGGTAGTCGGTCGGACTGGGATTGATCAAGGTGCTATCCACGCGATAGGGGCGTCCGACGGTGGACCAATACATGCCCGAATTGTGGCCGCCATGACGATGATGAACGGTGCGTACCAGCGCCAACTTGTCTGCGCGCTTGGCAAGCTCCGGGATCAACTCACTGACTTGAATTCCAGGCACGTTCGTGTCGATCGTCGAGAAGATACCTCGCACATCATCCGGCGCCTGCGGTTTGGGATCCCACAAGTCGTGATGGCTCGGCGCGCCGCAATTGAAAATCATGATGACCGAGCGGGCCTTGGATCGCCCCGAAGGCGACGCATTCAAAATCGAACTCCACCCCGCGCATGCTCCGCCGAGACTTCCGCCAGCCAGGCGAAGCAGCGAACGGCGATCCAATCCCGCAGCACTCGCGATCGATTGCGTGCGGCTAATCAGTTCGGCTTTCCGGCTTCGCATGCGCACGCTCTCTCGTTTCGTGATTGTGAAGAACCAAGCAGGACGGATCCCCGGACGTCCGCCTAGCCCCGCAGAACCATGCGCCCTAGGATTCGCAACATGGTGTAAACGTATCTGCCTGGATGCTTACCACTCTTACACGGATCAACATGTCTTTAGAATACCAACCCCGTTTTTTGACCAACCTCGATTACGGCTATTTGCTTCGCACCAACGCGGCCGCACGACACAAGTTGGTTAATTTCGCTTCGGCAATCTCGGCGGAATTGACCGGATTGTCTGCGAAGGTGGCGAAGCCGCAGTCGGGGTTGAGCAACACCCGGTCGAAACCGAACAATGCGATCGCCCGCTCGATCGATTTCGTCAGGTCGCTTACCGTCTCGACGTAGTCGCTTTTCGGGTTCAGCATTCCGACGCCGATTCGGCAATCGGCAGGAAGCTGTCGAAGCACTTCCCATTCGCCGGCTCGCGGTGTGCAAAGCTCAAGGAAATAGGTTCCGACGCGGATGGACTGCAGCGTCTCCAGTAGCGGTTCGTAGCCGCCCTTCAGCGCGAGCTCCTCATTGCGAGACCAGTTGCCGCGGCACATGTGCAGGCCGGTGCGTGTTCGCGGCGAACCGGCAACGACGCGATTGAGCAGATCGGCAGCGAACGCGAGTTCCTCGTGCGGGTCGCGTTTGCCGCTAAGCGCTCCGCACATAAACGAGCGTTGACCGGCTGCGGCGCCGAATACCACCTCGGACAACACCGGCTCATCGAACTGCACAAGGTTCGCACCGGCTGCCAGCAAGTCGAAGAGTTCCGCCCGTAATACACGCACCACGTCGTCAGCCAATTCCTCACGCGTCTGATACACGCGATCCGAAATGCACTCCAGCCACATGGTTCGCGTCAACAGATACGGGCCGGGAAGCGCAATCTTGATCGGCTTGTCCGTGATCTGCCGCAAGAATCGAAGTTCGTCGAGCGTCAGGGGCCGCGACCGGCCCAACCGGCCGAACACCGCCGGATGCCGCACCTCGGCTGCCGGCACGTCGAGAGCCTGCAGCTCTTTGGCAAATTTGTCCGGATCGTCAACGTAGGCGAGCAAGTCGGTGATCGGTACCAATTGGCAATTGTCGAGTATCCCGCCGACGAAGCTGGAGTAACTATCGCGTCGTTGCTCCCCATCCGTGACGACATCCACACCAGCCCGCAGTTGCGCTGCAACGCATAAGCGAACCGCATCGTTGGCTGTTTCCTCAAACGATTTGTCATCAAGGCGTCCCGAAATGTGCTCGTGGATCGCATGTAACAGCCAGCGAGGCCTGGGCCAACTGCCGATGCCCATCACCGACAACGGCTGAACCAACGCGGCCTCGCTCGGCTCAGGCAAGGGCCCCTCGCCTGGCATTGTTACCGTCGGAGTCGTTTGTCTATCCGCCGCCGTGGCGTTTGGCTTGGGAACAGAACGCTGCGTCCGCTCCGACAACGAACCTTTGCATACCAGGAAACTTCGTTTCTTGTCGGACTCGTAACGCTGAACGCGCACAAGTTCATTTCCGGTCATGCGGCACCACGCCGGCAGGTCGACCTCCACGGTGGGTTCGGTCGAGTCAATCTGCAGCAGTCCACCGCGTGGCAACGGGTCGATGTGGCGGCGAATCAGCAGCAGCAAACCACTGCCGCAATCCAAGTCGCCGCCGTCAAACGCCGTATCGGCTTTCAAATCGTCGTTGCCGGGAGAAGGATGATCGCTCATTCGAATTTCCGTTGGATTCGGTAAACAGGGTGGTCCTGTGAAAGCAGTCGATGGCCGGTCAAGCCGCACCACGCGGGAATGTCTTCGACAGCCCCTCGATCGCGCGCGGTCAAGACAACGATCGTGCCCGGCTCCAGCGATCGCAACCGCATGCGAAGTTGCAACAGCAAATCGCCGCAAGCTAAATCGCCTGCATCCCATTCCACGGTCGCATGCGCGTTTTCCACCTCCGAGTGCGCGGATTGTAATGCGGCTGCCTCGGATAGCGTTGACTTCGGTGCATGAAACTCGACGGCGGAGTCGGTAGACACACTTGTTGCCAGCGTCAGCCGACGGCCTCGCCCTTCTCGCTCCGTCACCAGATTCCACGCGGCCGTGTAACAAGGTCGATGTCGAAAATGCTGTTGCAGGTGTTCGCTCAGTTCGACCATGTCGCGATTGAGTGATTGTGCCAAGCATGACAGGCAGCGTGGAGCGTCGCCTGTGCCCGAGGCGATGCTAAAGAGCACCGAATGGCCATCGAGTGGCTGCGAGCAATCACAGCACGGCTTGCCGGAAAAGCGGTCCACTTTCTCCGTCAACGCGGCGATTTGTGCCGCAAGGCTTGATTGATCATGAAGACGATCGTCCATGGAGCGATCCAAGTCTGTCGGTATGCTGATTATTGAACAGGAGCGAAAATCAAATCATGCAGGGCTGAACTTGGCTCCCATGCCCGTCCGAAGCCGCCAGTTGGAAGTTGGCAGCCAACCTCATCAGTCGCCGGCACCGGCCTGATGGACGGTGCTTATAATTTAACCGCGAAGACCACGTCAGCGCGAGTCCCCTCCGACGCATTTGCACGTGGAGCGCTGTTGGTCCGGCTGCGAACCGTCCAAGGCTGAGTCCGATGCGGCTCGTTGACAGGCTGTTTCACGACTTTTATATTCTGGGCTCCCTCGGGAGTTCTGCAGGCTAGGGTGTAGATCATGGCACAACACAAGCGAAAGACGATCCACGGTGTCGCCGCCCGGATTGCTGCGTCTTTCTCGCTCGCTTGTGGCACAGGCTTTACCTGACGGTAAGCACCCAGACGGCGGCTGGTCTGAGCCTCCGCGTCATTGCCGAAATCATGACTTCGATGCAAATCGTTGTATCAGATTCGGCGTCTTGGCAACTCGGAAGATTTTCCCGAGGTTGCTGCTGCGATGAGAGAATTTGCGGGATTCAGCACACGATTCGGTGACGAACAGGTTGTCGCCGTCGCGGAGCGAATCCAGGCCGAAAAGGTTTCGTGAAATGGCGTGCAAGCAAATCGCCCCCCGTTCGCCCATCGGAATTCCGTTCCTCTCCGCGGTTGCCGCCTTGCTGATCGCCACGATGGCAGGCTGCGGCAAATCGGACGATGCGCAGAAAATGGCAACGGCCAAGGAGTCGACGGAGGCGGCCATGAATGCCTGGAAGCAGGAACAACCGCCTCCTACCACGCCCGCTATCGTCGTGAACGTCGGCAGCACGCCGGTGGAGTTCTTTGACGAAGATCGCCAGGCGGGAGCGAAGCTGATCGAGTATCAACTGTTAGCCATTTACATCGATCCGGATCAGACCGCACGCTGCAGCGTCGAACTGAATCTGCAGCGCACCAACGGTGTCGCCGAGAAGATCAACGTCACCTATCAGGTGGTTTCGAAAGAGCAAAAAGTCGTGATCGCACGCGACCCATTCTCCTGATCCACCGAATGATCCGCCAAGGAACGAGCGATTTTCGTCGTTCCAGTGAAGCGCATTACCTCAAAAATCTAAACGTATTCATCAGCCGTAAGGAGTCTTGTAGTGAGTATCGCAAAGCAAAAACGTCGAGCGTTTACGCTGGTCGAGCTACTAGTCGTGATTGCAATTATCGGGATCCTGACAGCGCTGCTGTTGCCGGCCGTACAAGCCGCTCGCGATGCGTCGCGCCGAACGCACTCGAAAAACAATCTGCGGCAGCTGGGACTGGCGGTGCACGAATGCCATGACCGAGCCCAGGTCACTCCGGCGATTTTCGGAACCTTTCCAGCCGATTCCAAGAACGGCCCGGAAGGAACTATTTTCTACCACCTGCTGCCGTCGCTCGAGTTGTCCAACCTGTATGACATCGGTCCCGATGCGGCACGGTCGTACAAGATCGGCGTACTGCAAGCTCCGGCTGACATCTCCTACCGCACCGGCATCTATACGCTCACCAGTGCCATTCCGGCCTGGGCCAGCACCAACAACAATCAATGGGGGGTCAGTAGCTACGCGGCGAACTGGCAAGTGTTCGGCGACACAGGAGCAAAGTTCGGCGACATCCAAGATGGGCTCTCGAACACCATTCTATTCAACGAAAAGTATGCCGTTTCGTCGCGGCCGACCGGCACCCCGAAGATCGGCGC
>JBJOLO010000679.1:0-4488 GCA_046045565.1 Planctomycetota bacterium
TCCCATTCGTGGTCAGATGGTTTTGTTTCGAGCGATTCCCGGTGCGCTGCGGCACATTGTGAACGAAGGCCCCCGGTATCTGGTGCCGCGTGACGACGGATTGATCCTGGCGGGTAGCACCGAGGAGGAAGCAGGATTTGATAAGTCGACGACGGAGGAAGCGATCGACGATCTGATCGGATTTGCAGGTCGGGTGATGCCGGAACTGAATCGCGACGCAGTGGAACGCACCTGGGCAGGATTGCGGCCCGGCACGTTTGACGGCATGCCCTATCTTGGTCGCATTCCCGAGTGCGACAACGGATTTGTTGCGGCCGGCCATTTTCGCAGTGGGCTCTACCTTTCCCCCGCGACGGCCGTCATGATGAGCCAGTTGGTGCTCGGCCAGGTGCCGGCAATCGATCTGCAGCCGTTTCGAATCGGTCGCGGGTAAGTTGCACCGATGTGCGGGGTGTGGCCGACGACGAAATCGTTGTTCATGACGAAATCGTTGCGGAAGACGAACTACTTATTGAGGAGCAAATCAGCACGATGGCTGTGGATACGCCTGCTCGAATCGCCATCCTGGGTGCGGGTCCGATTGGGGTAGAGACCGCCTTGTACGCGCGGTTTCTGGGATACGATGTGGATCTGTACGAGCGGCAGGAGGTGGCGGCAAACCTGTTGCGGTGGGGCCACGTGCGGATGTTCAGTCCGTTCAGTTGGAATTCATCGCCCCTGGGCTTGGCCGCCTTGGCCGCACAGGACGAGACATACCGGCCACCGAACGCGGACGAGTTGTTGACGGGGCGCGAATGGGCGACGCGCTATGTCCGGCCGCTCGCGGAAACCGATCTGCTCGTTGATTTCATCCATCCGCGCACCGAGGTGCTCGCGATTTCGAAGGGCGGTTTGCTGAAGACGGAGTTTGTCGGCGGGAGCGAGCGCGAGGAGGCGTTTTTTCGGCTGTTGTTGCGAAAGGACGGACAGGAATTGCACGCCGCGGCCGATGTGGTGATCGATTGCACGGGGGTTTACGGCAATCACAATTGGGCCGGCGATGGCGGTATGCCGGCGCCGGGCGAGAAAGAGGCTGGAGCCAAGGATCCCGACGGGCGGATTGAATATGCCATTCCGGATGTGTTAGGTCTTGAGCGGACCAAGTACGCCACCGGCCACACGCTGCTGATCGGCAACGGATACTCGGCCGCGACGACCGCGGTGGCGTTCCGCGAACTGCTGGAATCGTCGCCGCGGGCCTCGCTGACGTGGCTGTCTCGCTGTGCTCCATCCGACGATCCGTTGCCGCGCATTGCGGCGGATGCGCTGATCGAACGCGATCGCCTTTGTGCGGAAGCGAACCGCATGGCCAAGCACGCTCCCGAGCGATGCCGCTACCTGCCCGGTGCAAGTTTGATGCGAATCGAACGCCAGCCGCGAGCCGATGAGGCGTCGAAGAGCATCGCAGCCGATTCGATGCTGGTGACGGTTCAGCGTTATGCAGACGGTGAAGAGGAGCAGTTCGTTGTCGATCGAATTGTGGCGAATGTCGGTTACCGTCCCAACCTGCAGATGTTGTCCGAGTTGCAAGTGCATTGGTGCTATGCTTCGGACGGACCGATGAAATTGGCAGCCGCACTGATGGGATCGTCCGGCGATTGCATGAGTCAAGCCTCAACGGGCGCGGCCAGCCTCATGAATCCTGAACCCCATTTCTACGTGTTGGGTTCCAAGAGTTACGGTCGCAAGTCGAACTTCCTGTTTCGCACGGGGCTGCAGCAGATCCGCGATCTGTTCACGATCATCGGCGATCGCGAGGCACTCGACCTGTACGCCGGCACGCGCCAGTTGCCGAGGTAGCCATGGCCGAGTTGCAGACGGATCCAATGGCCCGGTTGCCGCTCGTCCATTTGGAACACCTGGATGAACTTTGGTTCCAAGTCACAGGAACACGCTGCAACCTGCGCTGCCATCATTGCTTCATCAGTTGCTCGCCTACCAACGACTCGTTCGGGTTCCTGACTTTGGAGCAGGTGCGACGACACCTGCACGAATCGGTGACGTTGGGCGTCAAGGAGTACTATTTCACCGGAGGCGAACCGTTCCTGCATCCCGACCTGGTGGCCATGTTGGAAGAGACGTTGCATTACGGGCCGGCCACGGTGCTGACGAATGCCACGGTTTTCCGCGATGAATGGCTGAGTCGATTAGCGGCTGCGGAGCAGGCCAGCCTCTACAGTTTAGAGTTTCGTGTTTCCATCGATGGTTTCTCTGCGGAAACCAATGACCCGATCCGGGGCGAGGGCACGTTTGATCGAGCCATGTCGGGGCTGGAGAAGTTGCTCGATTACGGATTCCTGCCACTCATCACCGCAGTGCAAACTTGGCGAGTCGAAGACGAAGCGGCGGTGGTGGGGGCGTTTCGAAAGCGCCTGCAACAGGTTGGTTATGCGCATCCGCGCCTTAAGTTAATTCCGACGATCCGCCTGGGTGCCGAGGTCACACGCACACATGGCTATGCGATTGACGATCGCGTTACGGCGGAGATGCTCGACGGCTACGATGCCGGCAAATTGCTGTGCCATCATGCGCGACTCGTCTGTGACCGCGGCGTTTACGTTTGTCCGCTTCTGTTGGAGACGCCTCGCGCGAAGTTGAGCGATTCCTTGAGCGAATCGCTTGGCCCGTTCGCTATTACCGAATCGGCATGTGCGACGTGTTACCAGCACGGGGCGATTTGCAGCAATCAAGTGAGGTGAGAGGACTGGCGACGAGCCGGCGATCGACTACAGGTATTTTTGATACGCAGCGACTGCCATTTCATCGCACCGGTCGTTCTCGGGGTGGCCGCTGTGTCCTGCGACGCGGGTATAGGTGAGCTGATGCTGTTGCAGGAGCGCGTCGAGTCGCTTCCAGAGGTCATCGTTCTTCACCGGCAGCCACTGCTTTCCGTCGCGACGCCGCCAGTCGTTGCGCTTCCATTTTCCCATCCATTCCGAGAGTCCTTTGCCGACGTAGACGCTATCGGTCAACAGTTCGACATGGCAAGGTCGGGTGAGTGCTTCGAGTCCGCGAATGACGGCCAGCAGCTCCATGCGGTTGTTTGTTGTTTCGGGCTCCGCGCCCGAGTCGATTTTTTCTTTGCCGGTCGCACGATGACGCAGAATGAATGCCCAACCGCCCGGGCCCGGGTTTCCGCTGCAGCCACCGTCGGTGAAAAGCTGGACGGTAGGGGCGGGGCGATCGTGCAACGTTGAGCTGGATGTCTTTCCCATGTGTTCTCTTGCCCGCAGCTATCGAGGTGTTGCCGCGGTTGCGGGGTTCGCGCCGGAGTTGCTCCAGGCAGGCGTCGACTCGCCTGAACCGGAACCTCCGGTAATCGTGCCACCCCCCGTAGCCAGCGAGTCGCCGCGCCCGACCTCCGCGCGACTCCACGGAATCAACACGGTGAAGGTCGAACCTTTGCCCACTTCGCTTTCAACGGTGACTTCGCCTCCCAGCAGTTTGCAGAGTTCGCGGACAATCGAGAGTCCCAGGCCCGTTCCGGAGTGTTTGCGCGTCAGGTTGTCGTCGCCGACGACCATCCGCCCCTGACGGAATTTTTCGAAGATGACTTCGCGCTCGTTCATCGGTATCCCGACTCCCGTGTCGGCAACCTTGATCTCCAGCATTCGATTGCGGGTATCCTGCGCCGACACGGTGATCCGGCCGCCTTCGGGCGTGAACTTGATCGCGTTGGAAAGCAGGTTGGTAAGGATTTGCTGGATCTTGCCTTGGTCTTGAAACACGAGCGGCAGATCCGGTTCGATCACGACATTCAGGTCAATGTTCTTTTCCTCGGTCAGCGAGCGAACCATATCGCATTGGGCTTCCAGGATCTTATCGATGGAGAATTCGGTGAGTTTGATTTCCATCTTGCCGGCTTCCATCTTGGCCAGATCAAGGATGTCGTTGATCATGTCCAGCAAGAGCCGTCCCGACTTTTGAATGTTCTGTGCGTAGCGACGCTGCTTGTCGGTGAGCGAGTCGATACCGACCAGCACTTCCGAAAAGCCGATGATGCTGTTGAGCGGCGTGCGCAGTTCGTGGCTCATGTTGGCCAGGAAGTCGCCCTTCAACTGGTTCATTTGATAGAGCTGGATATTCAGCTGCGCGAGTTCGTCGACTTTCTCGTCCAGTTCGACGTTGAGTTTTTGCAGGCCGGCTTGGGAATCGGTGAGGTGCCGTAGCATGCGATTGAACGAGTCGGCCAGGGCCTGGAACTCGTCGCCCGTGCGAATGTCAGCGCGGGTTTCCAGGTTGCCGCGGCTGATCTCGTCGCTGACCATGCGGAGGTGTTTCAGCGGATTGACGACGACGTAGCGTACGACGAGGTACAGCACGACCATCGACAGGAACACGGTGGCCACCGCCACAGCGATCAGGACGGCGCGAGCCTTATTGATTTCAGCCTGGGTTTCCTTGTAGGGGATCACCACCTTCATCACGCGGAACGGCTCGGGCGATGGC
>JBJOLO010000781.1:0-3591 GCA_046045565.1 Planctomycetota bacterium
CACAATGTCGAGTGCCAGGCGTTGCTCACGCAGTTCGGTTCCGAACACCACATCGCGTCCCAACATCGCACGCGCGATGTGATCTTTGGGCCAGCCCACCGCTGTCTGCAGAGAGTGACGACGGCCATTGGATGAAGTGACCGAGGTCTTGAAGCTTCCGAGATCGATGCCGAGGTACGTGATGCTTTCGCTCATGGTAATACCCGCCTTCAATAGGAACTGAGAATCGCTGTTCCGCAGTAAATCAAACGGTTCGTCCATTCCCTTCCCAGCTGAAACACAAAGGGCCCGGGAAGGTGCGGCCCACGCTACCTAGTCCACGGGCAACTGCTTCCACTTGTCCCGTAATTTCATGTTGTCCTCAAAAATGGCACGCATCATGGCCCGCTCTCGCTCGGCCTGCTCCCGTGCCATACGAGCCCGTTTCGACTCGGCGTTCATTTGCATCCGGGGCCCATTCATTTGCATTGCAGCCGAGCTGTCACTGCCACTCGACTTCGCTGCTGCTCCCTCCGCACTTGCCGAAGCTGCCACCGCCAGTGTCGCGGTATCGACTTGCAATCGGTTCGTCGCGAAACGCGCCAAAGGACGCAAGATCATCAGGCACGGGATCATGATCACTAGCGAAGCAAAGGCGCAACCTGCAGCGAAGAGGATGACATCTTTCCATGGCGTCAAATCGAGCGACCCGATTTTGATCGTCGCCAGCGACGCTTCCGAACCGGTCGTCAGAGGCATCTGCGATAAAACGATTGTGTTCTGCGGAGAGGACATTGCAAACGATGCCTGCTGAGCCCGATCGGAACGCCGACCTGCACGATCATCTTCGTGCGGTTCATCGCTTGTCGAAAAGGCGTGGCCAATCCGATGCGAAGCATTGGCTTCGCGATTCACGGCACCGGCATCCTCGCAGGTGCCCGGCTCTTGCGCGTTGCCTTCGAAACCGAGATGTCGGGCGACGACATCACGATCCTCGTCATGACTGGAGGCGGCATGCTTTGACTCGGCATTACCCGAATCGGCATCCCTGAATTCCACGTCTGAAGCAGGATGCCCATCGGACTCACCCTCTTGGATGGCCGACGGTTCCGTGGAACGCATTCCCGTTGAGAGAACAATGCGCGGCACCGCGTCCGTGTTCTCAGCCGGCGCCTTCTCGATCGAGAACAGCCAAGGCATTCTCGCTATACCAAGTCTCCCTGGCTGCCGATTCCGGCCTTGCAGGTAGTCCGAAACGCTGTGGTTGTCCAGATCTCCACCCGCGAACTCTTGTTCAGAGCGTGGCCACGAAGCCGGGTGCAACCGTCCCTGGTGTACGTTTCGCGTGTCTGCCACCGCAGCACGCCGCACGATCGCCTGGCGACTCGAGCTCATGCTGCCATGTGCGTTAACGCTACCACGCGACACCACGATGCCATTTGAGTCGACGCCTCGATCGGTATCGCGTTGTGCGCGTACGAGTGTGGCATGGTTGCCGGAGCGCGAACCGGGTTGGGCATCGGCACGGTGATCCGACTGGCCGTGGTAGTAATAAATCCGGGACGACGTCTGTGCAGGGACGCCGCCGCAAACCAGCGAGATCCCGACGAGCGTCAGGACTCCGAGCCGGTGGCAGGGGATGCCGACGATGTGCTTCATTGCTGAGGAGCCTCGAAATTCGCGACGGGAGGAATTCTTCCATCCTCTTGGCTTGCTGCTTTCATGCTCTTGGCCATTTTCAAACCTTGACTGGCACGAGGCGGAGCCCCGGACAACGCACAGGCTTTTTCGAAGTGTCGTTCCGCATCCTCCCAACGCGATTCCAGCAGGCAGGCGTAACCCGTGTTGCAGTTCGCATCGGCCGGCGTACAACCACCACGCGTAAAACTTGCGATCGATCCGTCGTGATCACCTTTCACGGCTAGCACGACGCCCAGATTATTGTGGGCCCGTGCCAATGCCGGCGCGAGTTCCACAGCGCGACGCAAGCGTTGTTCCGCTACCGCGTGGTTTCCGACCAGATGAGCACTATAGCCGGCATCGCACAGCAGCTCCGGCGCATTCGGGTTCTTCTCCACGGCACGATTGAAAAACGCCTGCGCCTCGTTCGATTCGCCGCGGCGTTCAAGCAACAGTGCCAGCCTGTACAATGCAACGTCGTTGTCGGCGTAGTGCAAAACTTGCCGATAGGCCGCCATCGCTTGATCGATTTCGCCTTGATTTTCCTGTGCAATCGCCGTGGCCAGAATCAATTCCACCTTCGCTTGCATTGCCTCGGCGTCCGTCCGCTCCGACTTGGGTTCCGTCTTGACTGCGGTCTTCTCAAGTTGAGTCGCGGGGAGCTTCGCAGAGTTCATCAAGCTGCAACCGGTGAGCGGTACCATGACACCAAGCAACCAGACCGCGAATCGCAGCCCTGTGAATCCTGGTGCTGCGGGCGGTGCGACAAAATGCTTTTGCGAGAAGTCGATCATCGGGGCTCTCTTCAGGTGGCTATTCGCCATGCTGCCGCTGGTGGAAACGAACCTATTTGGCCGCAGTTTGCGCCGTTGGCTACCGAGTTCCGGTGCCAGAACTTGAACTCGTATTACCGCTGCTAAGTCCACTTCCACTTAGTCCGGTACTGTTGATCCCGCCGCTGCGAATACCGAAGCCCATCATGGATCCTGACGAATTGGCTTGAATCAATCGATTCAACTCAGTCGACTCGGCGTGTGGCAGGCCGCGCAATCCTTGGCCCGAGATGACTCGCCTTGCGTCGATCTCCGTACCCATCGCGCGAATCGCATCGACCACTTCCTTGCGGCGACGCTGGTCAAGCAGTGCGTTGCCGCTTTCTTCCACAACCATATTCAAACCGAACTGCGACATCGCCGGCAGCAAACGTTGCAATCGGCGACGACCCTCGGCCTTCAGCTTCTCTGCGTTCGGCAAATCGCTGTCGATGAAGTCGTATTGGTAAAGCACCATCTGTTCGGCATATCCGTTGCGGATCTGGGCGTTGCGTGCCTCGATCACCGACACACCAAACTCCGGCGGCGTATACGATTCCGGACGTCCCCGTAGATTCCAACCCAGTCGCGACAGCCAACTGCGCCAGCCGGGGGTGACGCATTCGCAGTCTTCACATGCTTCGCTTGCGAGCGAACCGTCGTCGCTGGACAGCCGCTGCGATGGGATTGCAGTTTGCTCCTCTGCGCGAGGAACAATTTCGCCAATGCTCACCGGTTCTGGAGTTGCTTCTCCTGCTGTCGGCAGATCGGCCACGACCTGGCGGGCAATCCGCGTGGTGCGCGGACGACGCGCCGACCCTTGGGCGCCCGACGAAACAGCTTGCGGCTCCGCAGCACTTGCCATCGATACGTGTTCCCAAGCAGCAGGGAACCCCAGTACGGCGCAGGTCAACGCGATCTGAAAATGCTTGACGCGTTTCATCAGGTATGCCCCCGATTCGTTAACAGTGTTCGTTGAGATCTCAATTCCGGAAAGGCGCGACACAGACTACGGCGAGAAACCGATCGGACCGCTCATCGTTTGTGTCTCGAGACGCCGACGGCGAAACGGACTGTCCCACGCGGTGGTGGATCGGAACTCGGCTCCCGTTCGCCCCTC
>JBJOLO010000552.1:0-5733 GCA_046045565.1 Planctomycetota bacterium
TTGCGTCGCGCTGCGCCACGACATCGTATTGGAGTAGACACAGCTGTAACCTGAGTCGCAGTTGCCGGCCATGCTGCCCTGCTCGCAGCCGATTTCGAGTGACGGCAATCGTGTCTGATCGCCGACGCGAGATGCAGCGACCTGGTCGACGGAGATTCCGGCACGAATGTCGGTGCCGTCGGTCTTGCGAGGTTGCGACCCCGTGAGGAACGCGGCGAGTGCTCGCGCATGATCGCCGCCTCCGTCGCCATGAGGACGTGCTTTGTCGGCGGTGAGTCCCGTTAAGACGTTGAAGTCGCCTCGCAACTCCCGTAGCGGTTCCAGGATCGCCGGCAATTCGAAGTCGGTGCCTTCCTTCGCCGGCGTCCAATCCGCCATGTTCTTGCCGTTGGGCACGTACAGGAACGCCAGGCGGTTCGGCGCTTTCGGCGTCGCGCCGGCTTCGTTGGCCCAGGCAGTCAAGGGTCCCATTGTTTCGAGCCACGGTAGGGCCACCGTCGCACCAAGGCCACGTAGCACCGTACGTCGGGAAATGTTTCGCGAGAAGCTCATCGGATCATTCCTTTCCTCGTCGAAGTCGGAACGGATCGCTGGATGCGATCTCGATCACCAGGCTCGAAAACCGAAATTGATCACGTTCAACGGCCGCACTGATTCTATCCAAGCTTGGCTTGTCATAGTATTCCAGCCCGCGGCCAATTGCGTACGTCAACATTTTCTCGGCCACGCAGCGGGCGAAGAGCGAGCGTTTCTCCTGCAAAATGGCCTTGAGTTCCCCCGGACCCTGAAAAGTCTGCCCGCTCGGCAAAGCCCCTGACGGATCAATGTCGAATTCGCCATCCTTTTTGCGGAACGCGCCGATTGCATCGTAGTTCTCAAAGGCAAATCCCAGCGGATCCATGCTGGCGTGACAATTGGCACAAGCCGGATTCTTGCGATGCTGCTCCATCCGCTGCCGCAGCGTGCCGGTCAGTGGGCCGCCTTCCTGCTTGTCGAGTTCGGGGACATTGGGAGGCGGTGGTGGAGGCGGAGTTCCGAGCAGTTGTTCAAGCACCCAGCGACCGCGTTTCACCGGCGAGGTACGCGTTGGATTGGAGGTCACCGTCAGCACGCTTGCCTGCTGCAACAATCCGCCGCGATCGGAGCCGCTCAGCAATACGCGGACGAATTGCTCCCCGCGGATCGGCTGACCGCCTGGTTTGGACGGAGCCTGTCCGGTCAGCGTGCCGTGGGTATCGATGATCCCGTAATGCTTAGCCAGCGGTTCGTTGAGGTAGGTGAAGTCGGCACTGATCAAGTCGAGCAGACTGCGGTCTTCGCGAATGATTTCGGCGAGGAATCGTTTTGTTTCTTCCGCCATCGCCGCACGCAGCGGCTCGGTAAAGGTCGGGAATAATTTGGCATCGGGTGCGACCGCTTGAAGTCGTCCGAGTTGCAGCCACTGCATCGCAAAGTTGTCGACCAGAGCGCTCGCCTTCGGATCCTGGAGCATTCTTTTTATTTGCGCCGGCAGATTCGCAGTTAACTGGTTTTTCGCGGCAAGCTCGGTCAACTCGGCGTCGGGCAGGGAACTCCAAAGAAAATACGACAGCCGCGCAGCCAGTTGATATTCGTCAATTGGTCGAGATTCGGGAGTGTCGGGGCGGTCGTCGAGTTCAAACCGGAACAGAAACTTGGGTGACACGAGCACCGCTTGGACGGCAAGCTGCACTCCGGATTCCCACTTGCCGCCTTCGGCGACGGTCGTGTCGACAATCTTTGCGTAGCGTTCGAGTTCCGCCGGCGTGACGGGACGGCGGAACGCACGCGAGATAAATCGCTGTAACACTTCTCGCGTTTGTTCGGGTTGCGGTTTGTTCGGAGAGCACTCGAGCAGCAGTCGATGCGACAGCGGACGCGTCTCCAGCGGTCCCTCCGACCAAATGCTCTCGATAAACAAGTTGGCCGGTTCTTCGCCTTCGGGCGGTTTCACGAGTGCCACGCCCGCATTCTGTATGTCGCCGCGACGGGAAATCGGAAACTCGATTTCCTGAATCGTTGAGGCATCGCGCCCTGTGATTTCAACGATTTTCAGGATCCGCATCGGCCGGCTGTTCTTGAGGTTCGCGCCCATCAACGCATCGACGTCAGCGTCAGGCGAGGCATCGGGGATTTTGGCTCCGTTGATGAACAGAGCCACTTTGACTGGCGAGGGGCCTTTCGGTTCGGCGTAAAGGCGAGCCCGTAGAATCAAGTCGTCCTCGGCGGAGAATTTCAGGTAGTCACCGCTCGCGGTAAGCGGGCCCGAGAACACTGGATTCGTGTCGGTAGGACGCAGCGGCCGGAATCGACCTTCCGCTTCCGGGACATTGTTCGGTGACGGTTGTAAGAAGCGGCCGGCAAGGTATCGACGCGGCACCGGCGGCAGATTGACCACGATCACGCGCTGCGAGATCGATTCAGCTGCCGCGAGATAACGCTCCATGAGGATCGGCGAAAGCGTCAGCACATCGCCGATGTTGTCGAATCCGTGTCCTACGTCGTCGGCGGGAAAATCCTCCGCCGGCTTCAGGTCGACTCGAAATAGATCGCGGATCGTGTTGGTGTACTCGACGCGATTCAAACGCCGCACCGTGACGCGGCCCGGGTCGGGCTTGGCGTTCTTGTCGATCAGTTCGAAGAATTCCTTGAGTCCCCGTAGGAACACTTCTTTTTCCGCCAGCGTCGGTTGCGGTTCGTCCTCGGGGGGCATCGATCCGTCGCGAACCAGATCGGCCAATTGATCCCACTTCTTACGTGCTTTGAGGAGCGAAAGGCTGTCCTTGAAAGCGGTGAGCGACAGTCCGGCTTTGGGGTTGTTCTCGCCGTGGCACTTGAAGCAGTGCTTTTGCAGAAACTCGGTGATCGTACCCGGCAGCGCCTCCCCTGCCCTCTCGGCGGCCTCGCTCGAGCAGGTGATCGGGCCTGCAAAGATCGCCGACACCATCACGATGACGATTGGCAAGCGGAAGTATGCGAGCGAAAGTCGGCTCATCGGTGAGTTTGTCCGGGGTGTGTCAAACAGAGCAGTGAGGCGGGACTTCGGTGGTAAGCCGAAGCGACTGGAGTATATCCCGAGTCAGCCGGACGCTCAAGCAAACTCGCAGCTCGCCAATTGGAGATCGGCCTCCGCGTGGGGAGGGTGGCCTGGCAACGTGCTAGCCTCGATCTGCGCCTGCGTCGATCGACACTGACTCAATATGAAGCACCGAATCACGGCTCCAAGTTTTCTCCAATGGAAAAGTCTTTTTTTGGGCAGGTGAACCTAGCCGTCTGTCGCGGGTCTTGATGGCAGGGCCGTATGGTCTGTCAATCAAGTCGATGTATTGCTGCGCTGATACTGGTACGCAGATACGAGGTCTTCAAGCATGTCAGGTTTGCGGAATCAACCGGGGCGATTTGCGAAGCGATCAGGCAAGTTGAAGGCGGGCCGGCGGCCCGCTTCGGATGACATCGTCGCGATGGACGGTGACTGTGCGGTTCGCGATTCGATGGATCGCGCGGAGTTAGATCGCGCGGCTGTTGATGGGGCGCTGTTGCGAGAAATGTTCACGGGTGTGGAGGTGGAGCCGCGCGAGTATCAAGGGCGGATTGTGGCGAGGACGGTGGGCTTTCTGTGCGGCGTTTCCGCTGCGAGCGATCCGCAGCCCGAATTGCATTCGGTGATGATCGAGAGTCCGACCGGAAGTGGCAAGACGGTGATGGGGCTGGAGGTGGCGCGGCAGATGCAGCGTCGATGCGGCTATCGCATCGGCTGGGTCGCGATGCGTCGCAATCTGTTGCAGCAAGTCGAGGCGGAGAATCGACGTTGGGGATTTGGCGTCGACTTGGAGTTGATTTCCATGTTCGATAAGTCGCCGCCGGCGGTCGACATGTTGATCGTCGATGAGGCTCAGCATGATGCGGCGATGAGCATGGCCAATCTGCACGGCTCGTTGCGTCCGAAAAAAGTGCTGGGGCTTACTGCCACGCCCTTTCGCACCGACCGGATCAAATTGTGCTTTGATCGCGTGATCCGGGATGCGGGGATTCATCAACTGATCCAAGACGGATACCTCAGCCGCTATCACCACTACACGATTCCCGATTTCCGGCCGGCAACGGTCGCGAACTTGCTGATAACGCAGCCGGACCGTTGGGGCAAGTCGCTGGTCTTTTTTCATCGCCAAGGGCAGTGCGACGAATGCCTGGATCTGCTGCGTACGCGAGGTGTGCGGGCCGAGGTGGTGAATGCGACGACCGATCGCGAGCGGCAGTTGGCCGACTTTGCGACGGGCCGGTTGCAGGTCCTGATCAACATGTCGATCTTGACCGAGGGCTTCGACTGCCCATCGCTGCAGACCGTATTCTGTCGGCCGTCCGGACGCGGCTGCACCATTCAGATGGGGGGCCGTGTGTTTCGCAAGCACCACGAGCTGCCGTGGAAGCAGATCGTGCAGTGCAAGCACACGAGCCATCCGTTCATTCGCACCGCGACGGCCGACGAACAGTATGTGTGGGAGGATGGCCAGTGGCGCGCCTTGACGCTGAATCGTGAGATCAACGCGATCAGCAATCGGTCGCGTCAAGCGATCGCCCGGGCTCGAGTGAAACTCCCCAACCTGGTAGCTGCGCATCGGCCTCGCGGATTTCCCTGGCGCTCGGAGTCGTAAACGAGAACAAGAATGCCAAGAAGGTAACCGTGAAGAATTTGCCGCGGGAGCAACGAACCGGCGAGACGACTCGCTTGTCTAGTTGGCGAAGCAACACCGCGAAGACGCAGAGGGGACCGCGAAGACGCAGAGGGGACCGCGAAGACGCAGAAGGAACACGAAGACGCAGAAGGCACCACGAAGAGCGCGAAGCGCACGAAGGATTGGGAGAGGTTTTGTGAGAGTGTTGTCCTGGTGGAGGGGATCTTTGCGGGCTGAGTTTGGTGGGCTGAGTTTGGTGGGCTGAGTTTGGTGGAGTGCCCTGGCCTGTTCATTGGGCGGTCGGGTGGTTGGGGTAGCGAACGCGAGTGAGTTTTTGTGGGGAGGCGAACAATGGATTTCAGTTTTGATTACGGGTTTAGCAAGGTTCGCGACTTGCAGGCGATTGGCGAGCGTGATGCGCGGTCGGGGAAAGTTCGAATTTCGGCGATGGTGATCGGTGGTCGCAAAGCGATTCCAACGCAACGGTTTTGGAAATCGTTTTTTGTGCGGTTCGGGATCGCCGATAATGTGTTTCGCTATTTTGAGCCGGCCGAGGTGTTTCGTCGGATTTCCGAGCGGCATCCCGATGACGGACTGCGATACTGCCTGGAGCGGGATACCGACGGCAAGACGCGGATGTTGGCGGTGAGCCATCCGGACCGGGGCGTGATTCGAATCGGCGAGGTAATCGACATCGCGATGCGTCACGGTGGTAAATCGCCGGAATATGCTGACGGCATGGTGACGACCACGCACGTGCCGGGCTCAGGCGGCCACACGTTTCAGATTGGCGGCGACGCTTTCCAGCACCAGTTCGTAATGGAGACGCCGGTGGACGGGTTCAGCCATCCGAAGATTCACTTGGCTCTCTTGCGGCAGGTGTGTTCGAACGGAATGGTGGGCTACACCCGCGCGTTCCGTAGCGACGTGAGTCTCGGTCGCGACATCGCGCATTGCATCCGCCGCGCATTGGAGACGTACGACAACGGCGAAGGGTACGCCGCCTTGCGGCAACGGTTCGAGAGTGCCCAAACGTCGTGGG
>JBJOLO010000012.1:0-10513 GCA_046045565.1 Planctomycetota bacterium
CTGTCGCGGACTCCCAAGCGATCGCCTCCGCGGTGAACATCCACGATCGGCGGGTCACAAACCGCGCCGTCGCGGAGACCTTCGGACTTCCCTTCCACTCCCTTTCCGAAGCCAAGTCGGCCAAGTGATCGCGGCGAAGCCCGCTTGATAATTCTGCAGGGGAATTGAGCATCGCGAACGACGAACATGGCCGGGGACCGCATGAACTCCATCGATTCCGTCGAGACGTTGCGTTGGATCGGCGACCGCAACGGTTTCATGCGTTGCATCGATCAGACTCGATTGCCCCGCGAATTGGTGGAGATCGACTGTCGAGACGTGGCGACGGTCTGGTCGGCGATCCGCCAATTACAAGTCCGCGGTGCGCCGGCGATTGGCATCGCCGCCGCCTACGGACTTTGCCTGGCCGTGCAATCGTGCGGCGATGAGTCTGATTTTTTTCAAAAGCTGTACGCCGCGCGGGACTATCTTGCCGGTAGCCGCCCGACCGCGGTCAACCTGGGCTGGGCCCTGAATCGATTGGTCGGCCTTGTTGAATCGATGCGGGCGGAATCAACGCGAGGCCAACACGGAGTCGACGACATCCGGCAGGCGATGTGGTGCGAAGCAATGCGGATCCATGAGGAGGACCGCGTCATGTGTCGTGCCATTGGTGCGTGGGGCGAACCGCTGTTGGTTGACGGATCCGGAGTCTTGACGCATTGCAATGCGGGCGGTTTGGCTACGTCGGGGTACGGCACGGCGCTGGCCGTGATTTTTACCGCCTGGGAACGCGGGAAATCGCTGCACGTGTACGTGGACGAAACGCGACCGCTCCTGCAAGGAGCGCGGTTAACTGCTTGGGAATTACAGCACCGCCAGATCCCCGCCACGCTACTCTGCGATTCCATGGCAGCGCAAGTGATGCGCGAAGGCCGCGTGCAGGCCGTGATTGTTGGAGCCGATCGGATTGCGGCGAACGGCGATACCGCGAACAAGATCGGCACGTACGGACTGGCCGTGCTGGCATCGGCACATCGTATTCCGTTCTTCGTGGCCGCTCCCTCCAGTACCTTCGATCTTTCGATCGCAAGCGGTGACGAGATTCCGATCGAGCAACGCGATGCGGAGGAAGTGACGCGCGGTTTTGGTACCGCCACGGCGCCGGAAGGAATCGCGGTCTACAATCCCGCCTTTGATGTCACCCCCGCCCGATATATCCGGGCGATCATTACCGAATGTGGCGTGATCGATCCGGTCGATTCTGGTACCATTCGCAAGGTTCTGAGCGATAGCCAGCGTCCTTCATCCCGATGATCCGCGCGTTTTACCCGCGATTTACCATGACGCCCGAAGGCACGGAAAGGTCCGTTCCATGACAAAGCCGATCAAGGTGTTGCTGATCGAAGATGATCCCAACCAGTCACAGCAATTTCAAACACTGTTCCAACGGGTGCGAGGCGTTCATTTCGAAGTGATTGTTGCCGACCAGTTGTCGAAGGGATTGCAAGAACTAAAGGGCGAGACGGTCGATGCCGTGCTGCTCGACCTGCGTTTACCGGATAGCGAGCCCGCCACGACGTTCGAACGCGTTCGGGCAGCTGACCATGAAGTCCCGATTGTGGCGATCGTGGAGCCCGAGGACACGATGCTGGCCATCAAGGCCGTCGAGGATGGTGCGCATGGGTACCTCGTGAAAGGGCGTATCAACAACAGTCAATTGTCCCGCGCGATTCGTGTGGCAGTGAAGAATGCGAAATTGCAAAACGCCGAGTGGGATTCGCCGATGTTCCACCTGGCTCAACAGCAATTCATGAAGGCTGCGCAGATCATGGGTCTCGACGAGAATATTCGCGAGCGTCTGCTGTGGCCGCAACGAACGCTGGTCGTTGCCTTGCCGTTTCGACGTGACGAGTACGAAGAAGTGGAAACGGTTTTTGGTTATCGCGTGCAGCACGTGTTGACCATGGGACCGACCAAGGGCGGGATCCGCTACCACGAAGACGTGGACCTCGGCGAGACCTCCGCGCTCGCGATGTGGATGACCTGGAAGTGTTCGCTGATGAATCTTCCGTTCGGCGGCGCGAAAGGCGGTGTGGCAATCGACCCCACGTCCTTGAGCCGGTCCGAGCTGCAGCGGCTGACTCGCCGCTACACGATCGAAATCATCGATATGATCGGCCCCGACAAGGATATTCCTGCACCCGACATGGGCACCAACGAACAGGTGATGGCCTGGGTTATGGATACCTACAGCCAGCAGGTCGGTCGTGCGGTTCCCGGAGTGGTGACCGGCAAACCGGTGGTCCTTGGTGGTTCGCTCGGACGTCGCGAAGCCACCGGTCGCGGCGTGGTCTACGTGATCCAACATGCTTGTGAACAACTGAAACTCAATCCGAAAAAATGCACGGCGGTGGTTCAAGGGTTCGGTAATGTCGGAAGCAATGCGGCGAAATTCCTGGAGGAGCTGGGAGTCCGCGTCATCGGAATCAGCGACGTGCTAACCGGGATCTACAACCCGAAAGGCGTGTCCGTTACCGACGCGTTGAACTGGATCGACCAGCATCGGACGCTACAGGGATTTCCCGGCGGCGAGCCGATCACCAACCAGCAATTGCTGGAATTGCCCTGTGACATTCTGGTGCCTGCCGCGATGCAGAATCAGATCACCGTCGAGAATGCGGCGAAAATCCAGTGCAAGATTCTGGCCGAGGGTGCGAACGGACCGACGACGCTGGATGCCGATGAAATCCTGAACGCACGCGACATCTTTGTGATTCCGGATATCCTCGCCAACGCCGGCGGCGTGACGGTTTCCTACTTCGAGTGGGTTCAAGATACGCAGAACTTCTCGTGGACGCTGGACGAGATCAACAGCCGGCTCTACAAGATCATGAGCGACTCGTTTGCGAGAACGGCAAAGCGGTCTCGCGATCAGAAACTCGACATGCGCACCTCCGCCCTGATCGAAGGGATCCAGCGCGTTACCGAAGCCAAGTTGCTGCGGGGATTGTTCCCGTAAGGCGCTCCAGGGTGCCCGGCATGAAACCGGGCACAGGAAACGGATCGCGTTTCAGCAGGGACCGGCTTACACCGCTCGGGAGACCCGTCGTCCCAGCGCCGCGACGACGGATTGGAATTCTTTTCGCAATTCGTCGTAGCGTGCGACCGTTTTTGGACCCGGCGCTTTCACGTAGTCCATGATGATTGCCTCCGCGCGAACAAACTCGTCCCCTACTTCCGCCACCTCGTTGGCAATCTCGATCGGGATGTTGGTCACGCCGTTGGCGTCGCCGTGCAGAAGATCGCCTTGATTGACCATTAAGCCGCCTACGCGCACGGGCAAGCCGAGGTGCAACATGTGGCAGTAGCCATGGGAGCAAATGGTCGATCCGGTGAAGACGGGGTAGCGGAGTGCCCGCACCTGCTCCAAGTCGCGGCCGCCTCCGTTGGTCACGAGTCCGACCGAACCGTATGCCTGGTAGGTCGAGCACATCACTTCACCGAATACGGCGGCTGCGGGCGGATCGTCGAGGTCCTGAAAAACGACCACTGCGGGGCCCGGTAACTTTGCGAATTGCTCGAGTTGTTTTTGAATGCTGCCATAGGCATCGCCACCGGCGGGCGGCGCGTCGGAACGAAAAGCGGCCGTGCAAGCGAAGCCGACCATCGGGGGAAAGTCGGGATAATTCGACCGCACGCGGCCGTCCATGTAACCGCGATTGCGGGGTCGAACCTCGAACAACTCAATAAGGTTGCAGATGGTCGGGGTGTCAAATTGAGCGAGCTTACCCAAGGTCGCGGCAGAGAGGGTCATGAGAGTCTCCGGAGGATGATCAGCCTTTAATCGCGAATGCCGAAGGCCCAGACGCCGAGGGTCTGCATCAGCAGGCTGATCAACACAATGCCGATCAGGTCCAACCAGCGGCCGGCGCGCATCATCTGGCGGATTGTGACATAACCGGTGCCAAAGGCAATAGCGTTGGGCGGTGTCCCGACCGGCAGCATGAAACCGCAGCTCGCACCAAGCGTTACCGGCACCAAAAACAACAGTGCGGGCGCGTCGATAGCTTGTGACAGTCCATAGACGATCGGCAGGAAGGTGGCCGCCGTCGGAGTGTTGCTCGCGAGTTCGCTCATCAGAACCACCAGCGCGATGATCAGCGTAATGAGCATCCACTGCGGCAAGAGATCGCGAGCAAGCCGTAACTGCTGACCGACAACCAGGTCCAGCTGCGATGCCTGCAAGCCGGCAGCCAGGGCAAATCCGCCGCCAAACAGAATCAGGACTCCCCACGGCAAACGTGATGCGGTCTGCCAGTCGAGCGCGAATTCGCGCCGCGTTGAGCTCACCGGAATCAAAAACAGTGAAAGCGCGCCTGCCATACCGATCACCGCGTCGTCAAGCTGCGAAACAGAAAGTTGCAACCACCGATTCAGCGGCGCGCGAAGCAGCCACGTCAGCGCGGTAAGCGAAAAAACACACAAGACGACGATCTCGGGACGCGAAATGCGACCAAGCTTGCGCAATTCTTCGCGAATCAACTCCCGACCGCCCGGAATCTCGCGCAGGCGGATCGGAAAGAGCCAGCACGTTAGTACCAGCCAGGCGATCAGCAGGTAGAGGAGCGCCAGCGGAACACCCAGTAATGCCCACGAGGCAAAGCTGATCTCCAAACCGGCTTTGTGCGCGAATCCGGCCAGCGTCACGTTGGTCGGCGTGCCAACAAGGGTCCCCATGCCCCCGATGCTGGCCGCATAGGCAATGCCCAACATCATGCAGGTGGCAAAGCGACCGGCAGAGGAGTTTTCATGAGCTGCTCCGAAGTCGTCTCCTGGCTTGCGGCCCGACAAGGCCGCATCGGCGTCACGGCTCGCAACGGCAACCTGGTCGGACAGCAGCGCGATCAGACTAAGTCCGATAGGCAGCATCATCGCTGCGGTCGCCGTGTTGCTGATCCACATACTGATTGCGCCCGTTGCCAGCATCACGCCGCCGATCAGTCGCATCGGATTGGTACCGGCGGCCGAGACGGTCAACAAGGCAATGCGGCGATGAAGGTTGGACTTTTCGATGGCCAGCGCCAGCAAGAATCCGCCCATGAACAAGAAAATGTTCTTATCGGCATAGGGGCGGGCCGTTTCTTCGATCGTCAGCACGCCGGTGATGGGAAAGAGCACGAGCGGCATCAGGGAGGTAACAGCCAGCGGCAGGGCTTCGGTCATCCACCAGACGGCCATCAGCGTGGTAATGCCGGCGGCTGCCGCCTGCTGCTGGGAGAGCCCGGAGCCGCCGAATCGGAGCAACGCAAATACCAGCATCGCCAGCAGGATTCCGCCATAACGACCCGCCATGTGCATGCGGGAAGTCACTGCGGCTGAAGTAGATAGCTCCGATGCGGTCATGAAATTCCCGTGCAATCCAAGAACAAGGCGACTCTCTTGCAAGCAGGATCAGCCTAGTTCGAAATGCTACGAAAGAACAGAATAGCGCGAGAAACATACGACGATGGTGCGTACAGATCGAGTCATCTTCGATCAAAACAGACGGAGCGGGTTGTCTGAAGCCGGTGTGGCGATATCATGGCGGACAGAATTGCAAGAGAACGATGAAAGACTCGGATTTAACTACCCATCAAGCGACAATGCCTCCGGACGACGATCGGCGGCAGCGTGTGGAGCAATTGGTCGCCGACTATCTTGCGCGACGCGAGCGCGGAGAGCTGATCAGTTCGGAGCAGGTGCTGAGTCAGCATGCGGATCTGATGCCGGAGTTGTCGCAGGAACTGGATCGCCGCATGGCTGCTCTGAAGCCGGCGGAGATAGCCAAGGCCACGGAGACGCGGGCCATGGTTCCGGCGGAACTGGCTGGCGAGGTGAAGGATACGCAGGGGTTTCTCTCGGTTCGTCATGCTTCCCGCCCGTTGAAAATTCGCTGTCCGTTGTGTCGTCAAGCTTTCGAGATTCCTGCCGACGGGGAACTAAACGCCCAGGAATGTCCGGCTTGCCACAAGCGATTCAGCCTTGCCGGTTTTGAGCCGCAGGCCGCTTCGAATCGTGGCATGGCGACCATCGGCCATTTTGAGTTGCTGGAGCGCATTGGCATGGGCGGCTTCGGCACGGTATGGAAGGCGCGCGACAAAGAGTTGGACCGGATCGTGGCGCTGAAGATTCCGAGGCAGGGTCAGCTTGCACCCGAGGATGTCGATAACTTTCTGCATGAGGCTCGCATCGCGGCTCAATTGCAGCACCCGAACATCGTGCGCGTGTTCGAGATTGGCAGCGAGCACGACCACGTTTACATCGTCAGCGAGTTCATGGAGGGGCGGTCATTGGCGACTTGGGCGGCTGAAAATCGTCCTTCGCATCAGGAAGTTGCCGAGTTGATGGCGGTGGTAAGTCGGGCGTTGGACTACGCTCATCAACGTGGTGTGATTCATCGCGATCTCAAGCCCGGAAATATTCTGTTGGACGGCGAGTCTCAGCCGCATATCACCGACTTCGGTTTGGCACGACGCGAGATCGGCGATGTCACGGTTACCATGGATGGCCAGGTACTGGGTACTCCCGCATACATGTCTCCCGAGCAGGCGCAAGGGATGCACAGTGTTACCGATCGTCGATCGGACATCTACTCGTTGGGGGCAATGACATTTCAGTTGTTGACCGGCGAACTGCCGTTTCGCGGCAACATTCAGATGTTGATTCATCAAGCGGTGCACGTCGAAGCGCCGCGGCTGCGCAGTTTGAATCCGATGATTCATCCGGATTTGGAAACGATCTGCAGCAAATGCCTAGAAAAAGAACCCTCGCGCCGCTATCAAACGGCGGCTGAATTGGGTGCCGAATTCGAGCGATTCTGTCGGGGCGAGCCGATCGAGGCTAGGCCTGTCAACGTCTTGCAACGCGCGTGGCGTTGGTGCGTGCGGAATCCTTCGATTCCCGTGATGTACGCGACGCTCGCCCTGATTCTGCTCGCGGTCTATGTCGGGGGATGGATCTGGTTTCGCGCCGCCTATCGCGAAACCGATCAGGCGCTGACACGGCGTTCGCTTACTGCCTTGAACTTTGCGGCAGACTCCGTTGCACGGACCGCCGCCAGGGAACTCGAGGAACGCATGCTGTTGGTTGAAAAGCTGGCGGTTGCTCCGCAGCTGCGCCGCGCCCTTGCCGATCTGGAAAGCAATCCGGACCTGGTCCGGACGGTGAATGAACTGAATGACCCGCAACTAGCAGTCGAACGCCGCGACGTTTTGCGGGAGGAGATGCTGACGTTTCCGGCCATCGAAAATGTACAGAAACAATTGGAGTTCATGGCACAAAGCCGCAATCGCGTGTTCGGTTGGTTCATTTTGCAGGAACATGGCTTGCAAGTCGCGCGAATGCCCTTCAACTCGACAGTCGGCCAGAATTATGCCTGGCGAGCCTACTTTCACGGTGGCGAGGAAGACGATGCCGATTTGAATGCCTATCTTGCCTCGCGCCGCCCGCGACTCGACCGCACCGCGATCTCGCCGAGTTTTCTCAGCCAAGTCACCAATCGCTGGGTGATCACCATTTCCGCGCCGATCTCCGATATCGTGGAGGATGGGAACGGCCAGCAGCGCGATCGCTTTCTCGGCGTGTTGGGACTCATGTTCGAATTGGGACACTTCGCCGACCTGCCCGGCGGCGACAGTCGCACGGAATTCGCCGTGCTCGCCGACGCGCGACACGCCGGTGGATCCGTGATCCTGCAGCATCCGTTGTATGAGGAACTTCTCGCAAAGGAAAACTCGCGACTGCCCGATCGATTTCAGGAATACCGCATCAATGCAAGCCAATGGCAATCGGCCAGCTTGGGCGGTTTCGAATTTCAACTCGATTACCGCGACCCGCTGGCTGACGATGCGGCGGGCAGTGATTTCCGGCAACGCTGGCTGGCCGTTCAGGTGCCCATCCGCTTGCGGGATAAGCATTCCGGCTTGAGCGTCATCGTGCAGGAAAGTTATCAACACGCCATCGGCAACGACTTGGAACGACTCCGCTACCGCATCGTGCTTCTCAGCTTTTGCACCCTAGCGCTGGTGGTGGTGCTCGTCATTCCCACCTGGGCGATCGTGCTCAGATCGATCCGCACGACTTCCTCTTAGGCAGCCTGTCTCCGGCAGGAGGAATCAACGCATGTCGCCCGTAGTCGTGACAGCGATTCCTACCCGTTAATCGCATTCTGCAGCGCGTCTACCAACTGCGGGTAGAGGAAGGTGTAGCCGGTTGACTGCAGACGTTGTGGCATGACGCGTGTGCTGGCCAGCATCAGGTCGTTCGCCATTTCGCCAAACGCCATCCGGGCGGCAAAGCCGGGCATCGGAAAAATCGTCGGTCGATGTAGAACGCGTCCCAGCGTGCGCGTGAACTCGGCATTCGTCGCCGGATGCGGCGATACGGCGTTCACGGGCCCGCGAAGTGAGTCATTCGTTACAGCAAAACGAATGATGTTCACCAAATCCGGTAACGCGATCCAACTCCAGTACTGCCGTCCCGAACCCACATTGCCGCCCAAACCGAGTTTAAAGGGAAGCAGCATCTTCTGCAGTGCCCCGCCATGGCGGCTCAGCACCACGCCGATCCGCAAATTGACGACGCGAATCCCTGCATCGCTGGCTGGCTTTGTGGCCTCTTCCCACTCGACGCAAGTGCTGCTCAAAAAGCCTTCGCCCGCACGTTCCTCCTCGCCCATGATTGCGTCCCGCCGATCACCGTAAAAACCGATGGCGGAGGCGGCGACGAGGACTTTCGGTTTGGAGGACAGCTTGGCGAGCGTCTCGCAGAGGAATCGCGTGCCCAGAACGCGGCTGTCGCGAATTTGTTTCTTGCGAGCGGCGTTCCAGCGACCGGCGGCGATATTCTCGCCGGCCAGGTGCACCACGGCGTCCAGGGACTCCAGCTGCGAGGCATCGATCTGCCGCGTTTCATAATTCCAGAGGATCTCGCCCGGCACCTGTTTTCGCACCAGCTTGCGAACAACCCATTCACTGGATTTCAGGCTGGCAATCAGTGCCGACCCCACCAATCCCGATGCACCGCTGAGTGCCATCGTACGCCGCGGAGTTTCGCTTGGGTTCATGTTGTTCCGCTCCATTACCGGGCTTTCGCGTTAGGCTCGTTAACTGAATGGTGTTTTTGTTGAGAGGGCGAGTTCTCAGGACTTTGCCGCTCGTATCGAGGCAACCGCAGGCAGGCGGGGGCAGACCGCTACACGAGATTGCGAAGACACTTTGCCCAAGGCAGTCTAGTTCTCACGCTGTGAAATGACCAGGGTCCGGCTCGGCGGACGGTGCCAACTGCATGAGAACGTGGCCAATCAGGCCGCAGCTTTGCTCAGTCGCGGCCCACGCCGCCGGTGAAGCGGGAACCAGCTTTCGGCAAGCACGGCCAACGCGACACGGTCCTCGAGATTCGGGCGGAAAATGGTCAATAAAGTCAGCGGCAGATACCAGGCCACGAACAGGCCTCCGCCGTATCCGTGCCAAAACTGGACGGCGACCATCAAGGCGCTGGAACAACTTAGCAGCGTGCCGAGATTCTTTTGCGCGGGCCATGCGGCCATGGTGCAACTTAGCGCGACGAATGCCACGAGCACCGGGATGCGATAGATCGGGTCCCAGCCCAACCCCCATACCCCTTCCAATCCCTCGCGAACGGGAAGCCAAAGGCCGAACATTTTTTGCACGCAGATCCAGAACGTTGCCAAGTCGGGAGCGACAAATAGCAAGGAGGCGACCATGACGCCCACCGCCACCAGCACACCGAGCACAAAACGCCCGACCCCGCGCTGCCAGTAGAAGCTGACCCACAGCGGCAACAGGAACAGCGGGTAATAGACGACGCCGACAGCGGAGCCGATCAGCAGACCCGCGAGCAGCGGTCGACGATAGGTCAACACGGCCCAGACCAGCAGGGCAGCCGGCAAGACATGTTCGACACGACCGGTCCAGATGGTGGTGTAGGGAAGCATCAAATAGATGGTCGCAGCACCAACACCCATTCTCATATTGTCAAAGTGGCGATAACCGATCCCGATCATGCCGACGACGACGGCCAGATGAGCGAGGATCGCCATGACTTTGGCGGCGACGGCGTAAATGTCGAAGCTTTCCTGACTGTTGGGCGGAGTCATGAGCGACATGGTGGGGACGCTTGGCAGCAGCGTCAGTACCGCGTAGCCCGGGCCGTGTCGGCTCAGATCAGCCTGAGGACCTTCGGAATCCCGAACCAACAACTGTGCGGCAGCTTTCGGGCCATGCAAATCACCTTCGGTCGGTGTGCCAGTCCAAACATTGGTCATGACGAAAGCAAACAAAGAGCAGCAGATAAAGATCATGCCGCCAATCGACAGGTTCGGCTCCAGCAACGGGCGACGCACCATGGTCGGATCGAACAGGAGTCGCACAAGAAAAATCACACCTACCGCGAACAACCAGAAGAATCCCCGTTGCTCGACCTGCTGCCACTCCTGATGCGACGTTGCCAAATGCGTCAGCGTTATCTCCCG
>JBJOLO010000014.1:0-3222 GCA_046045565.1 Planctomycetota bacterium
ATATAGAGGTCGGGTACGCCATCGCCCGAGACATCGCCCAAATCACCGAGCTCATGCCCGAACCGCTCAGCAAGATCCTTAGGCTCAAGCTCCAGGGTCTTCAGGTCGTAGCCGCCCTTACCGTCGCTGATGGCTGCTGTCACGGGCTCGTTAGTTTGCGTCCCGCATTCATCCCCGTGACCCATGATCACAAGATCGACATAGTCGTCGTCATTCAAATAGGCCGGAGCGATCCCCATCGGACCGCCGAGGTAATCAGTCCCGTCGTTGAATAAGTTCTTCTCCTCGAACCGCCAAGTTTCGGGGTTCCAAAGCAGAAATGTCGGCCGTGATTGCCAACCGTTACAGGCGGAGCCAGCGGTGAAGACATCGATGAAACCATCGGCATTGAAGTCGCCTGCCGTCAGAGCGCCCGACCACCCAGAGTACTGAAACTGATACTGCGGATCTCGCCCGTAATTTTTATGTCGAGTGAGAAAAATGCGTATCACGAGATCGAGAGGTACTGTCGTATTTTCCCAGTACGCACTACCGAGCGATCTCGCTGACGGATCGACGCGATATCCATCGAATTTTTCTTTTGGGATCACCCGAATCGTGGTCGATGCACTGAGATTGCCAAGTCTGGCGGTCAGCGTAGCGAACTTCACATCGAATCCGTCATAACCCACTGCAGACACGACATCATCGGAGCTCACGGTCGCCACCTTGGGCGCAGAACTTTCCCAGGTTAGTGATCGCCCGAAGATTTTCACACCCTCAGCGGTTTTAATCGTGACGGCTATAGCCCGCGACTCCCCGGCTCGAATCGTCAACGGCGCCGCATCAATCGTCAATGATGCTGCCGCCGGTGCAGCGCCGCCGGTTCCCCGGACTACGATCGATTTCGCATCGATATTGCCTTTGATTTCGAGTGTGGCGGTCCGAGATCCCTCGCCGCGCGGAATAAAGGAGACTCCGACAGTGCAGGACGCGCCAGGAGCGATCGGCGCTCCGCAATCATTGACGGCGAGATATTCGGATTGATGCGTACCTGCTAAAGAAATCGTCGCAATCTGCAGGATCGAGCCTCCGGTGTTTTTCAAGGTCAGTGACTGTGTTCGACTTTGGGTACCCACCGGCTGCGTGGCGAAGGTTAGCGAACTTGGACTCACCGTCAATTTCGGAGGTGGTGGATTGGTTGCGATACCCTTCAGTGAAATACTTTTCGTTGCCGTATTGCTCTTTATTTCGATAGCGGCTGCATGCGTGCCCGCCGACGCCGGGCGAAATACTACCGACACAGTGCAGATGCCGTCTTTCTGCATCGGCGCGCCGCAGGTATTGGTTGACTCGAACTGATCAGCCGATGCGCCGACTAGAGTTATGGTCGATACCCGAAGAGTCCCTGCTCCGGTATTTTTTACGGTAACCACTCGGACGGTGCTTTGTGTTCCGATAATCTGGCTGGAAAAACTCAAAGAAGAAGGCGACAACACGACAGACGGCTGCGGAGGCGCCGTCCCAGAACCGCGGAGGCTCAGTGATTTAGTCGCGACATTGCCCTTGATCTCGATCTGCGCTGACCGGGTACCCGTCGCAGAAGGTTTGAACGATACAGAGATCGAGCAACTACCGCTCGGCGCGACCGGCGATCCACAGGTATTAGCACTCACAAAATCGGCACGGTGCTCGCCCGTCACCGTGATAGTCGAGATCTGCAACGTCCCCTTGCCCGTGTTCTTGACCGACACGGTCTTCGCCTCGCTCGTGACGCCCGTCACCGTACTCGAGAACGATACGCTCGTTGGCGAGAGCGTGAGCGCGGGCTGCGGCGGGGCAGCGCCCGTCCCCTTCAAACTCATTACTCGTTCGGCGACGTTGCTCTTGATTAAAAGTGAGGCCAAGCGAGCGCCTTCGGCGGTCGGACGGAACGTGACCGAGATCGTGCAGGTACCGTTCGATGGCAGCGCTTCGGTGCAACCGTTCGTGAGCGAAAACTCCGACGCGTGATCACCGCTTACAGAAAGCGCCGCGATCTGCAGAGTTCCAGCACCCGAGTTCTTAAGCGTGATCGTCTTCGGCGCACTCGCTGTACCACTCGGCGTGCTCGAGAAGCTTAGCGATGACGGCGATACCGTGAGCTTCGGCGAGGCTTGGGCCATCGCGAGGCGCGGTGTCGTCAAAACCACGGAGCACAATAAAAGACCAACAAGAGTGAGACGGCTCAAACCATGAATCCTAAATCTGGAGTTGAGAAATTAACCACGTTTGGCGCTACCGCCGGCAAATTAGAAGGCGACACTCCGAACCACGAGGCGAGCGTTGCCGCATACTGATCAGAGGAGATTGTCGGGATCATGATGCCGCCGCCAATCTCCAAAGGCCCGCCCATCTCCAGAAGTGGATATTCGCCATAGATGCGACCACCTCGCACCGCGCCGCCGACCACCAACTGCGTACCACCCCACGCGTGATCCGATCCGTCTCCGTTCGAGGTAAGGGTACGAGCGAAGTCCGACTGCGTGAAAAGCGTGACCTGTTCACTCATCCCGATTTCCGTCATCGCGTCAAAGAACCCTTTGATACCCGTGCTGATCTCGGTAAGCAATTTCGGATGATCGACGAGCTGAAAATCATGTGTATCGAAACCACCGAGTCCAACGAAAAAAATCTGCCGGGACATCGATAGTTCTGCCCGTCGCGCGATCATTCTCGCGACGGTTCGCAGCTGCCTCTTGAGCGGCGAGCCCCGATTCGACACGGGCGCTGGCAATGAACTGAACTCTGGGGCCCCCGATAACGCCTTGTTGATTCGATCGACATAGCGCAGAGCTCGATCTTGCACCCTTGCATATCCTCGATGGTAATAGGTATTGCTGCGATCGCTGAGGGTAGCCGCGAGGACATTTTCGACGCTCTGACGTCGGCCAAGATTGTACAAATAACCGTACGGGTCTAATTGTTGATTGACTGTCAGCCCTTGAAACGTATTGACACCGTCAAATCCCATTACATAAGGGTCGACTGTCATAGAGGATTGAAACAAAGTCTGTCCCGACAAAGATACGTTTAAAGGTATCTGCTGAGCCCCCGTTTGCGCGGCGAGCACATCGGCCACTCTCCCGGCCCAGCCTGATGTCAGAAGAAATTTCCCGCGCAGGCTGTGCCATTGATCCTGCTGATCATTATGCGAGAACAACTGCGGCGGCAGATCGAAATTAAGTCTCCCGGCGTTTTGAT
>JBJOLO010000051.1:0-6570 GCA_046045565.1 Planctomycetota bacterium
GATCGATTTTTCGATGCGCCCTTTGTAGACGCCGGTCACCTGCTTGCCGTCGTAGTTGATCACCAAGGCGTTCTTGACGGTCTCGCCGCCCTCATCATGCGTCCAGCGATACGTGCCAGCAGGGTCCGCCGCGGAAACCTTCGATAGCGAAGTGGATAACGAAACGGAAACCGCAACGAGTGTCAAAAAAACGGGCATGAAGCGGTGACGGATCATGGATCAGGATCTCCCCGTGACGGTGGATCAATAAACAGCGAAAGCTAACGTCCCGCGTATCCTAAGTCGTAAGGCAGTCTGTTCGCAACGCCCGAGGTGCATCTAACGGGTAAAAGGTCACCGTTCGGATGCCTATCGGGCCCTGTTCCAGCCCTCGGACCGTGCCAGCGGTCGGCCTATTCCCGTACCGTGCCTTTCGCGGGAGTTGATTCGCGGCGCAGCAGCCAATCGATCACCGCGGGGTGTTCCAGCAGCGGTCGGTCGTCGGTTACGACCAGCGGCACCGAGGAGACACGATGAGGTAGATCCTGCCAGTCGAGCAGATGCTGGAGCCCGCAAAGCTCAATCTCCTGGGCCAACGCCCCATCATTGCTCTTGCGACGCTGGATCGATTCCTCGCTGTACTCCAAGGGTGAATCGGACACCACAATCAGGTATCCGTCACCGAAGGTGAGCGTGTGATTGAATACGGACTGTGCGGTTCGCAACACAACGGCAGCCTGGTTCTTATGTCCGCCCGTATTGGCAAAGAGGCAGAAAACACCGCCGGGTTTCAGGCGGCTGCGAATGAGCTGCAGGTACTCGACCGACAACAAGTTGCTACTGCCGGATTGACTCAGATACAGCGGCGCTTGCGTGATGATGTCGTATTGGCGATCGACAAGTGCCAAGCCGACTCGGGCGTCCTGCCACTCGATCTGTACTTTGGGGTTTGTCGCCACCTGCAAGGTTCCATCGGGATAGTCGCGAACGACTTGCCGAAGTCCGTCATGAATTTCGTAGGTCACCACCTGTCCGACAGAATCCATTTTTGCCATCGTCGCCGCCGTGATCCCCGTTCCCATACCGACCACGCAACATTCCAGCGGCGGATCGCTCGTGGAATGGCAGAGCAAAGGCGTCATCGCCATCAGCCAGTTGTTGGAACGCACATGATCGAATTCGCTCGAGAGCTTCGAGTGCCAAAGGCCGTCGAGAAACAGATGCTGATCGCGGGTGATTTCGACGACACCGCTTCGACTGTAGATCGTCTGCAGCAAAATGCGGGACAGCCATTGTTCGCGAGCCATACCCCCGCCTAACCCGGCCAACGCAAGCGTGATCGCAAACGTGATCGCAAACGAGAACCGTCTGCGCGGTGCGACGCGGGGAGCCTCGTGACGCTGCAGCCAAAATGCAAGAGCAAGGCACAGCAGGGAGAGAAATGCGATTCCGTAAAAGGTGGGCCATTCGAAACCGATCAGTGTGGCAGCGAGCACTCCCAGGCAACTGCCAACGGTGTTCCAAGCGGAGAAACGTCCGACGTCGTCGCCCCACGAACTTCGCGCGTGGGCAGTAACCAGCCTCGCGTACAGCAATCCGAAGAGAAAGCAAGGTACGAACGTCGTGAGAAAAAGTGTTCGATAAAGCCAGATCGGAATCGCATCGCCGAAGTCGAATGGCAAACCCGATCGCGCAAGCCATGCCACCGGCAAGGTGGTTGCCAACGTGGCGCCGAGCCAGAACAGCCCGGTTGGAAGCTGCTGACCCCTCTTCCCGCCATAATGGACGCCGATGGACCATGCGAGCAGGTAACCGCCAAGCACCGCGGCGAAGGTGTACGGACGAGGGAAAAAAGCGAGCACGGCGAGTCGCAGCAGATACATTTCAAATGCCAAGGCCGCGAAGCCCAGCAGGAATCCGATCGTAAGCGTTGTCCGTGCGGGAATTGAACGGAGGTCGGTCGATAGCTGCGCAATGTCCTGATGGATCGCGACTGATTCCGCTACCGTCGATCGTCGTGCGGATTGCCAAATCAGGAGCAAGCCCGCGAATGCGTTCAGTCCGACCGCGATCAAGAGCGACACTCGTTGTCCCCATACAGGCAGCATCCAAAGGCTGCCGAGCACGGCGCCGGCGACAGCCCCGAGCGTGTTGAGCGCGAACAACTGGCTGAGCAATCGTGATTCGGAAAATCCGAGTTGCCGCTGCGATGCCTCACATGCTACCGGTAACGTCATGCCCATCAACAGGCAAGGCAAGGTAAAGACGGTAATCGCGCTGGCACCATACAGCATTTCCGCCGGCACGCCGCGAGAAAGCACCAGTTGCTGGAACGCCTGCAACGACACTTGTAAATCCATCGCCAGCAACATTGCGACGGCAGCGTTGAGCAATGCCAATCCGAACTCGATGCCTGCCAGCCAATTCAATGGCTTGGAAAAACTTCGAGCCCACTTTCCGCCGAGCCACGCACCCACGCCCATGCCAAGCATGTAGACGAAGACAATAATCATGGAGCTAACGGCATCGTTGCCAGACAAGTAAAGCCGCAACGCGCGTTGCCACAGCACTTGATTCAGCACACTGCTCACACCACTCAACAGCAGTGCGGCAAGCAAGAGGATCGGGCGTTTGGAAAGCATTGGTGATGGTCTCGTCGCTGATATGCAGTGGCTCAAATTGCGAGCACCGGCACCTCGGTTGCGCCATCGCCAGAGATGTGCAGTAACTTCCCTTGGTCATCGAAGATCACGACCCGTTTCTTATTGAAATGCATGCCTTCCGTCGTCGTTGCAACGAAGTTTTGTTCGAAGATCATGTGAAGAGTGACGACGTGAACGTCAGCGAAAGATTTGCCTTCGAGTTCGAACTCTTTGTGAAACTTGATGCGGGCGTGATATTCCAGACGGCTTGAAGGCTCGACAGGGCGCTGGAGAGCCTGCTTGCGATACTTACCAACCAAGTCCGAGTAGTAGGCGACAGCATCGGCCGTGATTGCGCAGGGGATTCGGATGCCGAATTGCTCCTTGTACCACCATATCTTTTCTCCGACCGGAGGCTTCGCCTCTTTCGGCTTTGCCAAACCGAGCGGATCGTCTCGGTCGCGCACGCTGAAAGCGAGTCGCAGCACCTCCGCTGACGGTTGAATTGCCTCGGCGGCGGCAATCAATGCGGACTCTTGTTTGTTCGCTGCTTCGCGGTCGATGACAACCTGATGTTTCGCCGGGTTGGCAGGCCACACCTTGGATTCAAGTCCTGCAGCCGGGGGAATCGCCGCGACAACGGATTGAGAAATCGTAAAGTACAAAGTCAGAGCACAGACCAGATCGATCGCGAAGCATGCGTTGCGGCAGTAGATGGGGTAGGCGGATTTCATTCGTTCACCGGTGGTTTGCGACGTTGAGTTGCGAAATACCATTCCGAAAGCTAACGCATAAGCGTACTCGCGACGACATCCCGCTTTGCACGGATTCAATGTAAGTTTCCCTTCTTCGTCATGGTATACGCCATTCGACGATCGAACCGCGTCAAAAGTTCCGGCGTGCAGTCTGAGCAGACTACGTACTCGGTCGAGCTTGGTGGAATCGTAGGCAGCTTCGGTGCGCAAGCGGCGACTTACAAACCGTACGAATCCGCAAACGCGTTTCTTGCTTGAGTTGCTCTCAGCCCTCCGAATCCACGGTCGGGCATGGCCGTCACGGATGAGGCTGATTCGCGCACCCAATGCACCGGATCGCTCATCGAAGGCTATTGATCCGGCTGACTTGGAGGATCCTATGGTCCAAAGGTTGGAAGGAAATGCAAGGATTTCCCTATAGCACCCTGACCAGAAACAGGAGGGCATTCAGATCATCTGGCACACGAGTTGCGGAAACTAAAGGCAGAGATCGAGAGGAGGGTATCCCTATGAAAACCGCGATTTCCATTCCCCTGACCCGTTGCTCATGGTTCGCGCTGCTCATGGCCATCTATTTCGGCTTGTCGTTTTCCTGGGTTCCGATCACGTATGGCCAGTTGACTTCGCCAAAGCAGCCAACGGATACAACCGAAATCTTGCCTCGTTGGAAATTCGTTATGGGCGATGAAATCGGCGTCGAAATTCAAACGGTGGATAAGGTGGTCGATGATCAGGGAAACGCATTCAAGAACGAACGCTGTTACCACGTGCGATGGACGGTGGAGTCGGTGGACGCAGATGGCAATGCACGCATGGCGGCTCGTTTCGATCGAATCCAAGTCCATCACGAAAAGCCACAAATAGAATATGACAGCCTGCAAGACTCTCCTTTGGTCGGTGCGTCCCGCGAGCGAGACGACAAGGCCTTCATTTACGAGTTTCGAGCGATGGTGAACTGCGTTTTCCGCTTCGATGTCAATCCGCGTGGTAGCGTGTCCGGTATTCGGGACGCCGAGGCGGTCCGTTTTCCTATCATTTACACCCCGGGCGATATGATTGCCCTGCCGAAACGGGCGGTAAAAGTTGGCGACACATGGTCGGTAGCGACGGCCGTGCGCGACGAAAACTTTTTGACGAACGGGCGGGCAAGGTATCGACTCGTCAGCTTGGAACGCAACAACGGCGAAATGAGCCTTCGTATCGACGGCAAGTGCGATTCCCTAGAAAGTCGTGGACTTGCTCGTAGACAGGAATTGCAGCCGACGATCGTGCAGGGCAAATTCGATGTCACGGCGGGACGATTGGTATCGGAGAAGATTGCCACTCAGGCAAAAGTCGAGGTCGCACCCGGTAAGGTCTTCTCGCTGTTAACGGAAACCGTGCGGCGGACGTACCCGCTTGAAAAACAAGCCGAACCGATTTCTCACTATAGCCTGACCATCGACCGTGGTGTTCTCCAGCCCGTCGTGCTGGGTGGAGTTCGCGTTAAGGAATTCGAAAAACCGATTGAGACGTTGCTGATTGTCATGCTGTTTCACAAGTGGTCGGATGACAATAAAAATCGAGAGCCTGACATCGACGAACTGACCGGCATCGATCCGAGATTTGAAGCGACGGAGTCGCCCAATTTTATCGTATATGCGATCGGCCTCCCCGACTCGCTAATCGAATTTGAACTGGTCGAAGTAAACGGCGTTTCGCTTGGGAAAAACAAACTGCCGGTACACGGTCCCGCGGCTTTCATGATGCGCACCATCAATGGACTTGCCCCTGGCGTTTACTTCGTCGAGTTTTCCGTCGATGGCCGTCACGTGATTCGGGTTCCCCTGCAAGTCCTTACCAAAGCGGAGGAACCAAAACTGCCTCGCGCGTCGGATGCGGTATGGAACCTGCGATAGAAAGGTTTTCGCCGACGAAATGGCACGCGAAGGCATGGCAGCAAAATGAACCGGGCTGCCCTGAGTCGCTATCGAGATCGCAGTCGGCGATCTTGTCCGGGTAAACGCTGACCACGAGCCGCTGCCGGGGCGACGAAAATCGGTTGCAAAAGCCGCTGTGTGGGAGTCAAATAGGTGGGCGAAATACCCCTCTTTGTGATGGCTTCAGGAATTCGGTATGCGTAGTCATGTTCGGGCGGTTTTGCTCTTCTTGATTCTTTGCGGATGCGGGCCGCGGCAGCAAGAGGCTGACTCGACGGCGAAGCAAACAAATGTCCAAACCCTATCGACTCCGGCAGCGATGCACGAACAAAGTAGTGAACCATTAACCAATAGCATCGGAATGAAATTAAAGCGGCTCTCTCCCGGTACATTCACGATGGGGTCGGCAAAAAATGCAAAAGGTGACATACCACACACCGTAACATTGACGAAAGCATTTTTTATCGGTGTCCATGAGGTGACACAGCAGCAATACGAGCGCGTGATGCGCAAGAACCCGGCGAATTTCAAAGGCCCGAACAACCCGGTTGAGAAAGTGTCGTGGGATGAAGCGGTGGAGTTCTGTGGTCTGCTGTCGGGACTGCCGGAGGAACAGGCCGCAGGTCGCGTGTATCGTCTGCCGACGGAGGCGGAGTGGGAGTTTGCATGCCGGGCCGGGACGACGACGGAGTTCTGTTTTGGGGAAGATGAATTGCAGTTGGGTAATTACGCGTGGTACGGCGCGAATTCGGATTCTCAAACCCATCCCGTGGGCTTGAAGCAGCCGAATGCGTGGGGCTTGTACGACATGCATGGGAACGTTCTGGAGTGGTGTGCCGATTTCTACGGGGATTACTCGGATGGAGCAGTAACCGATCCGTCGGGCCCGTCAACGGGCTCGATCCGCTTGCGCCGTGGTGGTTGTTGGATCAACGAGGCCAAAGCTTGCCGGTCGGCGCTGAGGTACAGCAACGTCCCGTCAAGCCGCTTCGTCAATTACGGTTTCCGCGTGGCAATGAGTCTGCCTGAAATGCGGAAGTAGGCGAGGATGTTACGCGTCAAGGTCACGAGTCTCAGCGCTGAATCTCCGTATTCAGCCTCCATCCGCTTTCATCAATCCCTCTCTCCTCTCCTCGGTGTTTTCCGAGGAGACGGGTTGCGGGTGAGGAGGATTCGCAATTGAAACGGGTTCCATCGATTTCGATGCCCGCTCGCGAAAGACCATGTGTTGGTATCGCGAGGCGGAATGCGGACCCTCACCCGGCCTTCGGCCGC
>JBJOLO010000052.1:0-5887 GCA_046045565.1 Planctomycetota bacterium
ACAGAGCGCAGTGCCACAGAGCCCAGAGCCAAGATGCAGCGGGATCAGGCCAAGGGGCGACCGACCGATCAGCCGGCAGGTCGCAAAACCTCCACTACCCTGCTTTCGAATCTCCAGGGAACTGGCGGAGACGACCGTAGCGAGTCCTCCATGGGCTTCGCTCGTGAACTGTCACCGCTCGACAAATCGGGATCGAGCCGCCGCAGCGTGCGCCAAACTGGCACGGAGGCGTCGGACGAAACAAAACAAAATAAAGCAACGCAATTCCTGGCCCCCGTCGTCCGCCCCGGCTTGGCACCTCGCAAGAAATCGACGATGCCAGCACCGGTGAGTCCGCCGGAAGAGGATCTGCCACCGGCAGCCGATTCCGTATCCAACGAAAAACTACCACCCGTACTTACCCCGGACCAAGTCCGTCGCAGCAAGAGCGGTACAACTCTACCTCCTGCGAGAACGATGCCGTCCACCTCACGAGCAGCAAAGATTCTCGAAGGCGACACCACCTCACGTCGGCAGAAACCGGCTGAAACGGCGGGCGCCCCTGAAGAAAAAGAAGTCGCTCCATCCCGCTCGAAGGAGTCGGCCGAACTTGCGAAGACCGAACGCGGTCTGGCGGAGGTTCCTTCGGAAACGGATCCCGATTCGCCAACGAGCGATACGCCTGCGGAGGAATCCACCGAAACGGGCGAGGACATGCCCGAGGCAGACGACGCTCCGCCAAGAAAAATCGACCTGGAAGGCCTTTCGGGCGAAGGCGAGTCCCCGGAGGATTCGCCGCAAGACGATCCCGATTCGAAGGAAGAATCCGAAGCTCCCGAGGCGATGAACGCAGACGAAACCAACCACGAACCTGCCGAGGCGGAAGCCGGAACGGCGGAGTCCGACGAGTCGATGACGGAGAACTCCGAAGCCGAGCAGGCTGCAGATGAACCTTCGGCGTCGGAGATGCCCGAAGCGGAGATGCCCGAAGCGGAGATGTCCGAAGCGGAAACGAACGAAGCGGAAACGAACGAAGCGAAGCAACCTCGCGAGTCCGAAGCGGACTCTCCCGCCACGTCGGAGACGGAGTCAACCGCGGAGGAACCTGCTGCCTCCGAGGAAGAGGACACCGCTCCAGCTTTGCCAACCAAGTCGGTTCCTCGCAACTTGGAAGCAGACGCATTCATCAAGCCCAAGACCCTGGACAACGAAGCCTCGGGTTTGTCGACGAACGGGCTCGACGATATCGAAACCGATCATCTTGACCAAGGGTTGCAGCCCGCGCGATACAAAAACATCACGCCCGGCAAGACCTCACTCGACGAGTTGCGAACCACGATGGGCGAACCGACTCGGCAAGAAACCATGCGCGAGTCCGTGCGGATCCTCTATGAAACCGACGTGTTTCCCTGGGTGGAAGTGATCGCAACCAACGAGACGGTCGAGCGAATCACGATCCGGCTTCGTGAGTTCGCCTCGGCAGAGGAATTACTGCAAGAGTTGCAACTGTCCGATTACACAACGGTAGACGCCCGCGACGATCGCGGGGCGCCTACGGCCCGGATCGTGCCCGAACGAGGTGTACGGCTCCAATACGCTGCTGCGGACAAGGGCCTGAATAAGAGTGGAACCATGGTCGAGCAACTGACCTTGGAACCAGTGAACGCGGCGGCATTTCTTTTGAGGGCTCAATGGTCGCATCCTCGCGATTACTCACGCAAACTGGCCGACTTGACGACGGCTCAAGAGCTTCGCAAGGACGAACCGCGAGTCCATTTTCTGCGTGCTCAGATTCTTCGTGATATCGGCCGCATCGATGAGGCGCTGATGGAGGCTCGTCAAGCCTTGCGCATGGATCCCGAGAATCCCGAGTTCGAACTGATGACGCTTCGGCTGCTTGGGGAGAACGGGCAGTATGCTCGCGCGATCAAGACGGCAAGGGACTTGACTGCGCGGGAGTCATGGCCCGATGCGTATCGCGCCGCGGTGACCTGCGAATACGGTTCGCTGATCGCTAACGGCCAACAACCCGATCCCAACGCGGCCATGCCGCATCACCAGCGCGCGATTCAGCTGGCCACAACGGCGATCCGTTCGAAAGAGACAGCCGTTCGACGTCTCGCAAAGCAAACGCTGTTCGAGGCACACTTGGAAATCGCCTGCGAAATTGCGGCGGGAACGTACCAAGGCAAAGAAATCGCCGTGGAAAAATGGCTGGCCAACGGGCGACGTCTCGCCTTGGACATGGTCGCAAACGAACAATGCTCCGAGCTCTGCCTGATGACCTACTACCGCAAGTCGCTGATCGCTCGTCGTAAACTCCGAGACAGATCCGAGACGGAACAAATTGCCGACGACGTGATGCAATTGGGACGAAAACTCCTGGCGGACCCCTGTGATCGCCTCTTTGCCTACCATGTCGAATGGGAGACGGCTCGAGCTCTGTACGAGGTGGTGGCCACGGAAATCGAACAGGAGCATGCCGGTCAAGCCGAGCGTGTCGCGGCGGAAGGACTCGCCATGCTATCCACGTCTCTGACACAGCCTGATGTCCCACCGCGGGTCAAAGAAGCGGCCGGACGCATGTACTATGCAACCGGAATCGTGCTCGCGACCACCAAGTCGGATCATCGGGATGCCATTCGTTGGTATGAAAAGGCCCTGGCCTGCCTCCCGGACGCAGACGAGATTTTGCTGGGCGAAATGGGTGAGCACGGCGATCGTCTTGTAAAAATCGGCCTGTCGTATTGGTCCGTCGATCAGCACACCGAAGGCATGCGCCTCACGAAGAAGGGCACGCAACTCATTCAGCGTGCGGTCAAGAACGGCATGGTACCCGAACGAGCTCTGGCAGTCCCGTACAGCAACTTGTCGGCGATGCATAAGCAGCTCGGCAATGACGAAGAATCAAAATCGTTCGCCTCGATGGCCGCACGACTCGAAAGCGGCTCATCGATGAAGCGGTAATTTCGAACTGCCGGCACGACGTTTTGTCGTTCCTGCAATCTCCATCGCCGAAATGTGAACTGCCGCACGGCAGCGTTGTAGAAGCTGACGATCGCAAAGGGAAATCGTCGCGATCGTCGACATGCGGCTCTCCGCCACGTCCGAACCGCTTGCTGTGAGCGGCTACCATGGCGACGGGTGTCGCGAGTCGGTTTTGCCGCATCTGGATTGGTTGAGCTCAGGGTTGCGGCGCCGCGGGCTCTTCCACTCGCTACTTGGCAAGCAAGATCAGCGCAGCCAATGGCAGCATGCCAATCACAATCGACGTCACCAGGATCGGCTTGGGAGCAGGTACCGTTCGTAAGCGGGAAGTGAGCAAGGCAAGCCCCAAATCGAGCGATCCCGTCACCACCGAGGTAGCCCACATCACGATGGGCAATAAAACGATCCCTCTCGGGAGTTCCTCGGGACCGACCTGAATCACGATAAACCAGCTGATGACGGCGATCAGTTCTGCCACGAGCGTCGCAACCACCGTTAACATCCAGGCCACTGTGATCGCGTCCGCAACGCGCGACTCGGCATCCTTCCGCATGTCGCGATCTTTTGGCGGACTATCCGAACGAATCGGTTCGGCCGCCCGAGTCCGCTTCTCTTTCGGCTTGTTTTTGTTTGATTTGGCCATCATTTTCTTCTGGTTTTCGGGGAGCGGTCGAGTGTACCTCGCTGCGACTCGTTTCAACCAGAGGGCAAGGGCAGTTTGCCTCCCTCCCAACTTGTCCGGGTCGCCTCGGAAGGTCACAATGTCTTCGCGTTCCGGTGGAGACAGCCGTTGGTGACGGCTCGCCATGACGCGCCTTTCCAAGTTCCTGGAAAGAGCCTCCACTCGTTCTCTTTTATTCTTACTGCGGAGACCGCTATGACAACCAACATCGTGCGAGCGTTCCTGATGCCGAGCAAACTTGTTCAAGGCCTACTCATTGCAGTCGCGCTCGTCGGCACAACCTGCCTGCAGGCTGCCGATGGCGACGCCATCACCGATCCGACCAAAGGGGGCGCCGACTTCAAAATCCAGGGCGAATACCTTGGCAAGGGTGGCGACGAAACCTGGGGCGCGCAAGTCATCGCCCTCGGCGACGGCAACTTTGACCTCGTTGGCTTCAAAGGCGGACTGCCGGGCGAAGGCTGGCGACGTGGTGACGAAACAAGGCGCGGTACCGGCAAGCTCGAAGGCGACACCGCCGTGGTGAAAACCGACGAGTTCGTCGTGAAGGTCAAGGATGGCGTTCTGAAAGTTGCCGATCCCTCCGGTAACCAACTGGCGGAACTCAAGAAAGTCGAACGAAAAAGTCCAACCCTCGGGATGGCCGCACCCGCCGGCGCCACCGTGCTGTTCGATGGTTCCTCCGCCGACAAGTTCGAAAAGGGTAAGCTCGTCGAAGGCAACCTGCTGGGCGCAACCAACTGCGAATCGAAGATGAAACTTGGCGACCATCGTCTCCACATTGAATTCCGCACGCCCTTCATGCCGAAGGCTCGAGGCCAGGGACGCGGCAACAGCGGCGTGTACATCCAAGGCCGTTACGAGTGTCAGGTGCTCGACTCCTTTGGCCTCGATGGCAAGAACAACGAGTGTGGCGGCATTTACTCGCAAAAAGAGCCCGCGGTAAACATGTGCTTCCCGCCACTGAGCTGGCAGACCTATGACATCGACTTTACGGCTGCAAAGTACGATAGCGCTGGAAAGAAGACTGCGAACGCCCGCGTCTCCATCAAGCACAACGGCGTCGCAATCTACGAGAATCTGGAGATCGCCTCCGAAACTCCGGGGTTCCACAAGGAAGGACCCGGTCCCGATTCCTTGTTCCTGCAAGATCACGGCAATCCGGTCGCGTTCCGCAACATCTGGGTCGTCGAGAAGAAGTAGCAGCCCGGCATGAGGCCGAGATCTTCAATTCCACTTGAATCCGGCCTGAGTCAAACACGGCTTTAAAAAAGAAATCCCCGCCGCAAAGCCCATGCTTCGTGGCGGGGATTTTTCGTATCAACCGAGCAGGCAATCGCTTGATGCCCTGTTCAACCTGTTAGCGCCCGTACGAGTGCACGGTGATGTCACCGCAACGTTCGAAAACCACTCGCACTTTGTATCCACAGCACCACTCGTAGGTCACGACGTCGCGTCCCATCAGACCTTTGTGGCAGCACACCTTCGGCTCGCCTTTGCAGCAAGCCGGCAAGCAGATCGGAATCTCGACGCAGCAGCAGCAGCAAGGATCGGTCACCTTCAAGGTCGTCTTCACCGAATCCTCGCAACCGCAGCAGGTTTTCCGCAGCGTGTTGTGATGACGATAGGTGATGCAGTGATCGGCACAATGCGAGCAGGCCTTGGCATCAACCTTGTCGCTCGGGCTTGCCGCGGCATCGCCCTGCACTCGCAGGCTCACCACGCGAACTTCCTTGGCTTGCAGTTCCGTCGCGCCCGTCGAAACACCAAGTCCGCACGCGCCTACCAGGGCCACACAGACGAGACTTCCGAACCGCACCATGTCTTTCAACGTTCTCATCAGTTCCTCCTTCAAGTTGTAGTTGACTCGTGAGGCCTCATTATGAATCGGATCAGTCCGCCGACAACCCCTGCGCAACCGTTCACACACTCACGTTTTTAAATCCCGCTTTTTCAAAAAAAAGAAACTAGACACGCCGCAGCATCGCAGCCATTCCCTGCCCCTGGGTTCAACTCGACGCGGATACGACTCGCGAGGGCATCCGCGCCTGATATACTTCATGGCCACACGACTGGAATCGACCCTGGTGGATGCAATCCCGAGGAACCCAACGGTTCCCGTGCTGGTCTGAGATCCGGTCGATGGTATTCCGGTGCAGGTAGCTCAGCAGACCCTATGACTGACTTCGAACACTTGCGGCACAAGCCGCCTACGCCGCTGGAGCGGCCCCGCGAACT
>JBJOLO010000278.1:0-2838 GCA_046045565.1 Planctomycetota bacterium
TGGTTGCCGAGCACATTGACATCTCTCAGTTGAATATTTCGCAACGGCTACGGTTGATGGAGCTTTTGTGGTGTTCCATTAGCGGAGAATTAGAGCATTTTTGATTCATGCCTTTACATATCCGGCTGCGATGAAGTAGTTGGCACATTCCTCAATGGTGACGCTTTGGAGGATCATTTTGATACGATCGACCAGTGCATCGAAGTGGCGTTCGGCGGCTTTGCGCAGCAGGGCTTTGAGTTTGGCGAAGAAGTTTTCAATGGGGTTGAGGTCGGGCGAATAGGGCGGCAGGAAGATGATTTGAGCGCCCCGGGCTGTGACAGCTTCGTGCACCCCGGCCACTTTATGACTACTGAGGTTATCGGCCACCACGATGTCGCCGGGCTGCAAGGTCGGACCCAACACTTCTTGGATATAGTGCAGGAATGCCTCGCCGTTCATAGGACCGTCCAAAAGCCAAGGAGCTTCGACCCGGTCCGAGCGTAACGCCGCGATGAAGGTGTTGGTGTGCCAGTGACTGTGGGGCGCGTGGTCCAAGCAACGCTCACCTTTGGGCGCCCGGCCGTAGCGCCGCGTCATGCTTGTGGTTACGCCAGTCTCATCAAGAAAAACAAGCTGTTGGCGGCTTTGGTCTTTTTGCTTTTCTCGCCACTGGTCTCTGGCCAAGCGCACGTCTTCCCGCTCCTGCTCGCTGGCGTGCAGAGTTTTTTTTAAAGCTCAAACCCCACTTGTTGAGCTGATGCCAAAGAGCCGGAATCTTGAGTTGGATGCCCTTCTCATGGCGCAGGCGTTCGCCCAGTTCGGCTAGGGTCAGATCCGGCTGCTTCTTGATCCACGCCCGCACCTCCTGTTCAGCCGGGGCCAGGCGGGAAACGCGGTGACCGCCGATCAGTCGGCTGCAGCGCTCGCCACTGGTCTTGAAGCGGCTTTTGACCTGATAGACCCAAATCCGGCTGACCTCCAGACGCCGAGCGATGTCGACTGGTCGTTCGCCGCGTTCCAAAGCGCGCAGCACGCGGTCACGTAAATCCTGTGAATAAGCTTCCATCGTGTTTCTCCTGCCGACCAGACAAACAGATAGAACCAAAGATGTATATACTTAAATCAAATAAGCTCTAGAAAAGCAGGGGTCGCCAGCTTGGCACGACGAGGAACTTGTATCTCGCAGCGGCGAATGGGTGGTTCGGGAATCCGTTTCCGAAGACTGGCACAGCGTTCGTGAGGAGTTGAAGCGGAGTCTCGCCTGACATCGAACGACTTGTGATTGCAGGCGAGACGCCCACGCTACTTTCAAAAGCCCCAAATCAGGCTGCTTTTGGTTTGATCTCTACCCCGTCCGGCCAGTCAGCCCCTCGAGCACATCGGCCAGCGGGATGATGGCGATGCGGGAGGAGGTGTCGGAGCGGGCGTAGGGGAGGATGAGGTTTGGGCCGTGGATCATGGCGCCGCAACTGTAGACGACATTGGGCACATAGCCTTCGCGTTCGTCGGGGGCGGGGCGGAGGAGGGGTTCGCGCAGGCGGCCGATGACGCGCGAGGGGTCGTGGAGATCGAGGAGGACGGCGCCGAGGCAGTATTTGCGCATGGGGCCGACGCCGTGCGTGATAACGAGCCAGCCCGCGCTGGTTTCGATCGGGGAGCCGCAGTTGCCGAGTTGCACGAATTCCCACGGGTGCTTGGGGCGGATCAACACCTGGGACTCATGCCAAAAGTGCAGGTGGTCCGAGAACATGAGGTGGATATTTTCTCCATCCTGCCGGCCGAGCATGGCGTATTGGCCGTGGATTTTTCTGGGGAAAAGCGCGAGGCCCTTGTTGCGGATGGCAGGGCCGTTGAGGGTGCACATGGAAAACTCGCGGAAGTCGCGCGTGTGGACCATTTGCGGCAGGACGACATTGCCGTCGTAGGCGGTGTAGGTGGCCATGTAGGTGGTCGAACCGTCGTCCTCGCGGAACGGCACGAAGCGGGCGTCCTCGATGCCGTTCATCTCGCCTTGCGAGTAGGGGAAGAGGATTTTCTCGGAAATATCCAGCCCCTCCGGAAAAACCACGGTGTAGTTCGACTGCGCGAGCAGCAACGCGCGCTCGGCGGCTCGTTTCACGCCGGGCTCGTCGGCACCGGAACGAATGCGGCGGACGAGGTTCACGAGATCGCTCATTAAAAACCCCGGAGGCAGCCCCTGCGTGGCGAGGCCCACGGCCTGGAACTCCACGCCAAGCTCTTGGAGTTTGCGCCGGAAGGTCGCGAGATCGTAGCGCGCGGCAGGGTGGGGGCGGGGTTGCTGGACATAGCGCGAGACGGTATCGAGCCGCAGGTTCGCCTCGGAATCAAGGATGCCGGAGCGGAAGGTGATCGAGGAAATGTGGCCCTCGCCGGTGGCGCGGAGGCTGAGGATCACGCGGCACTCACCGGGTTGGAGGCCGCTTTGGTCGGGCGCGGGGAAGATGCCGGGATTAAAGAGCGCGGTGGATTCCAGCGAGTATTCGTTCGTGAAATACGAGCCGAGCAAAAGCCGGCGCGGCTCGCTGAGTTCCTGGTCGGTGGGCAGCAGGTGGCGGACTTGCTCGAAGCGCTCGGCGAAGATGTCGTGGAGACGCCCGTGACGGCCGAGGAAATCGGAGAAAACCTCGTCGAGCTTGGCTTCCACCGAGGCCTCGTCCATGTGCATGACCCGTGAAAAGAGGCTGACCACGCGAGGATTTGGTTCGGGGACGGAGACGGGTTTGACGACGAGCGCGGGGATGAACGGCCGCAGAAGAACGCGGCGAGGGTCGGGATCGATGGTAACGGGGAGGCGGCGGATTTTTGATTCGAGCGACATGGTTTTTTACAGGAGGC
>JBJOLO010000352.1:0-4513 GCA_046045565.1 Planctomycetota bacterium
AACCCGTCAACGGCGATCCGAGGCGATCGGATCGCCGTGAGGCTCCGTTTCGTCGACATACGGGAGGGGAGGCAGGACTGCCTGTCGCTAGTCGCGAACCCCCGGTTCGTTTCCCGCGCGAGTAAACATCGAGCGCCAAACCGCCAGTTCGATCGCGTTATTCACAAAACGCACCGAACCGTCCGCCATCAATCCGTTGACCCCGTTGGGATGGTAGCTACGTGAGGTAACGGCGGCATAGGTGACGTTCGTGACGGTCTTGCCTTCGCGACTAGAACTGAAATCAATGTCATATTCGCGCCCGGCGGCTGAGAACAGCACTTTGGTGTTCGGCGTGAACGTCGCCGTGACTCCCGTCTGGTGCGAACGACTATCGACCCACTCGGTGTGTCCCGAGTCCACTTTCAGGTTCCCCCCGAAGCTGCCGATGGCGATCGGAGCTTGCGGCGCCATCGCGCCGAGCACATTGGGATTGGCGCCGTCACGCAAGTAGGGCTGAAACGCCTTTACTTCCGTAAAGGCTAAGGTGTTGCTGGTACCGTCCAAAAGGCTGCCCATGTCGGTCCGCGTGTTGGGTGCCACCATGCCGTCGCCACCCATCTGCGAACGCGGATCGAACACGTACCAAGTGCCCATATTCACACCGTAGTTAAGCGGATAATGGGCGAAATTCGGTAAGCCGGGTTGCGGATCAGGCCGCAAGCGGCTGTTGACTTCGCTGGAACATTGGTACGTGGGAACTCGCACCGCGGCGACGGCGGGCTGTTGTGCATAGGTCCGCGACCAATCGATCAGATTCTGCAGGTTGGCTTGTTCCAGAAACGGCAGCAATCTGGCTTGCACCGAAAAGCTGTCGGAGGCGATGTCGGTGCGATAGATGCCGGCCGGTGGAAACTCCAGGCAGTTGTCGTGATACAGCTGCAGTGCCAAGCCGATCTGCTTGAGGTTATTGGTGCAGGAACTACGTCGCGCCGCCTCGCGTGCCGCTTGCACGGCGGGCAGCAGCAGGGCAACGAGGATCCCGATGATGGCGATCACCACCAGCAATTCCACCAGCGTAAAGCCGGGCGAATTCGAAACCTTGGTGCCGAACCGTCGCTGCGTAGACTGGAAACTACGTACTGAATCGTTGCGATTCCTAGCCATTTCTTCGCTCCCACGACTAACGGGCCGGTAATGAGACTCAGTCTCAATTGTCCTGGCGTTAGTATACGAACGCGTGTTTCAGGGTCAAGAGGGGCAAGTCGATGCGGGCCCGGAACCCGCGCCAGCCTCGGCGGCCGCAACGGTTTCGACTCGATCGACAGCAGCCCGGCACGCTCGTCGTACTATCGCCGTATCACCCGCTCTGACAACGAATTGCATCCATGGCAAGGATCGCTAGACTGGTCGCTGACCACCCTCAAAGCGGTCTGCGGACGCTCGGGCAGAAGACTCAGAAGAGTGTTGATTCACCGAATAGGGAAAGACTGAGCATGGCGATGTCAGTGCGACTCTCGATTGCATCTCGCGATTTCTTGCGATTGCTCCTGGCATGCTCGGTTGTGTTGGGGATCGTCGCGGTGGCTGCCGGACCGGTGCATCCCGCTGACCCGTCACCTTTCAACGTGGACAGTTTGTTTCGCACCACGGAGTTGCTTGAGATCCAAATCGAAATGGATGATGCGGACTGGAAGAAGCTCAGCGGGCAGACACTCGACTTTGTCTCCGCGTTTGGGAAAGGGGCGTTCCAGCGGACCTACACGTATTTTCCGGGGACGATCACGATCAACGGCCGACGATTCGGCAACGTTGAAGTCCGCAAGAAAGGCTTTTTTGGTTCGATGGATCAGGAGCGGCCGTCGCTGAAGATCAAGGTCGACGACTCCCGGCAGCAGCAACTGCTTGGCGGGCTCTCGCGTTTAACGCTCAACAACAACAAGCAGGATCGCACGCACGCCAGTCAGATTCTGGCGTATCGATTGTTCGATGCGGCGGGAATTCCCGCGCCTCGGTGCGGCTTGGCGAAGGTGAGCATCAACGGACGGGCGCTGGGGGTGTACGCGCACGTCGAGACGATCGACGAAGCGTTCCTGCATCGTGCGTTCGACAGCGATTCCGGCAACTTGTATGAGGGCGTTTTTCCGACCGACTTCCTGGCGGAGCGGTTGGGACGATTTGACGTGAAGACGAATAAAAAGAAGACCGACTTGGCCGAGCTTCGGGCCGTTACATCGTTGCTCGAAACTTCGCCGGCGGATCTCGTCGAGCAATTATCAAAGCATCTTGATGTCGATCAGTTCATCACTTACTGGGCCTTGGAATCGTTGATTGCGTTTTGGGACGGGTATTCGGCGAACCAGAACAATTACTATCTGTATCAGGATCCACGCGACAAGAAATTGCGATTCATTCCTTGGGGTGCCGACATGACGCTTGCGCCTCCGTTTTTCCCGGCGAGTGGCAACAAGTCGGTATATGCGAAGGGACAATTGGCATATCGACTGAATCAAGTGCCGGCGATTCGCGATCGGTATCAAGCAACCATGATGAAACTGCTGGATACGATTTGGCGTGAGCAGGAGCTACTGGCGGAAGTGGACCGCATCGAGGCATTGGTGCGCGATCATTTGCATGAAGCGCAAGCAGGGATCGAGCAGTCGAACGAAGTGTTGCGTACGTTCATCAAACAGCGGCGTAAAGAGATTTTAGACGAGATCAAAAACGGGCCGGTGCACGTGACGCAGGTGCCGGCGAAACCTTTTTACATGCGCGAGGCAGGGCGTGCGGCAGGACGATTCGAAGCCGCGTGGAGTCCAGCGGATGCAAAAGAGCCGGCGGAGAGCGAGAATGCCTCGTTGGAACTGGTGCTGGACGACAAGCCCGTCAAGTTTCAGCGCGTTTCCGTCTCATCGGGGCCCTCGAAGTTTCCCAACTTTGGCGGTCCGCAGCGTCCCGATGCCGCGCCGCCCACGGTGGTTCTCTCGGGGATCCGTGAGTCGGATCAGAAGAAGTTGACACTGACGCTCACGTTCCCCAGCGATCGCTTCCCGGCTGACGACAACGAAGCAACGCGAGTACAAGGCATGCTCACTGAGGGCGACATGTTCGTCTTTGGGGGATTCATGCGAACATTCGTCGGAGAAGTGGCACTCAAGTCAGCGGGTCGCGAGCCGGGCAAGCCGGTCGCGGGCTCCATTTCGGGAAAGCTCTACGAGATGCGGGGTTTTGGTCAGTGACGGAGATTGGTAACCACGAAGGACACGGTAACCACGAAGGACACGAAGAGCACGAAGGACACGAAGAGCACGAAGGGAATACGAGAGTTTTTTTGGAGTGGTTTTGATGGGTTTGGGAATGGAGTTGGGGGTTGGATGCGGAGCGGGAGGATTGATTGGAGAGCGGATCGCGGTCGAGCGTGCTCGCTTCGTTTCGTAAGCCTTCTTTTTATCTAATTCGCATCCAGTACCTGCCTGCCTTTTTTCCAATTTCACTCTCGCTCTTCCTTCGTGCTCTCGGTGCTCTTCGTGGTAAAAACTCTCACCCAAAACTCGCACCGCCTCAAAAACTCACGCTGGGCGTGCCCTCGGCAAGGAACTCGACGAGCTTCGCACCGCCGACGATCAGGCAGCCATCGCTCAGGTTGCTCTCGTCGAGTTGCCGGCGTTTGAAGCAGGGGGAGCAAACATAGATCTTGCCGCCACCCAGGACAAAATTCGCCATCAGTTCTTTCAGCGGCGCGAAGCCTGGTTCGTGGATGTCGTCGGCATATCCTTTTTGCGAGAGGCGTACGCCTTCGACGGTGAGGAACACGAGCGTATCCTTATCGGAACCGAGTGCCGCGTTGGCGATGACGAATGCAACGGTCGCTTTGTCGGCATTGTCTTTGGCGTGCGTCACCGTCACGCAGAATTTGCCAGCCATAAACTCATCTCCAAAAAATCATAACGAGGGAAGCACAGGTGAGCGTTTCAAGGGCAACTCACCGTGATTAAGTTTGGCCGTCGAGCTTGAGCAGAACGACGGCTACTGAAACACGTTGACGACGATCAATCATCCACACGGATTGTTTCCTGATCACGAGGCGTTTCGGCTGACGACCAAGCCGGATCGGAAACGGAAGACGTTGCCTCGCGGACCGAGCCGTCGGCCATCGCCATGTGAATGATGTTGGGATGAAAGCTTTGCGACTTCAGTGGATGGGCGTTGGTTGGCAGCACGTTGAACTCCGGACGCAGCATGCAGCGACAGAGCCACGGTGCGTTTCCCGTCCACGCGCTGGGTACGGGGCCGCCTTTGTTCACGAAACCGCTTCGGGCCCAGAATCCGTTCGCATAGGGATGATCGGCGGGCAGTGTGACAGAGTAGTCATAAGGTCGCTGGGGCGGATACACGCCATAGCCCCACAGGTTGGCGCCGATCTTCGGGGTGCCGGTCGGCCGCGACGAAACGGCATACTTTTCGTTGAATAGAATGGTGTTCGAGAGCCCATCTTGGATGTCGCCGAACTTTGCTCCTGTGTCGCCGAACACTT
>JBJOLO010000381.1:0-4005 GCA_046045565.1 Planctomycetota bacterium
CGTAGAGTTCTGCGTTCGTAAGCCCTAAGCCCTCCTTCAGCATCAGGTAGGCTTCGCAGATCAGCTGCATATCACCGTACTCGATGCCGTTGTGCACCATCTTCACATAATGGCCTGCGCCACGCGGCCCGACCCATTCCGCGCACGGGATGTCGCCTCGCGGTCCTACCTTGGCGGCAATCGCTTGGAAGATCGGCTTCACGATTGGCCAAGCGGCCGGACTTCCGCCCGGCATCATGCTGGGGCCCTTCAGCGCCCCCTCTTCTCCGCCCGAAACGCCCGTGCCCACATACAGCAGGCCCTTGCTCTCCACATACTTGGTGCGACGTTCGGTGTTCGTGTAATGCTCGTTGCCGCCATCGATAATCACGTCACCCGGTTCGAGCAACCCGATCAGTTGCTCCATGAGTTCATCCACAGCCGGACCGGCCTTGACGAGCATCATCACCTTGCGGGGCCTCGCCAGGCTGGCAACGAGTTGCTGAATCGAATGGCAACCGACAAACTTTTTGCCTTTGGCCCGGCCTTGCATTAAGGCGTCAACCTTGTCCGTGGTGCGATTGTAGACAGCGACTCGATAGCCGCGGCTCTCCACATTCAAGGCCAGATTCTCGCCCATCACCGCGAGACCGATCAGTCCAAAATCACACAACTCGCTCATGTCAACTCCTCAATTTCGGGACAGCCCAGCTTCCATTGCAACAGATTCTCTTAATACAGTTTCCATCCAAACGACCGGCAAGCGGAACCTTATCCAACCTGCACACCGATCGGCGACGCGACGCCGTTACCGTGTGTCAACGCATGTTACACGGTTTTGAACGGCGGCTTTTCGGGCAGGTACCGGTCGAACTCCGCCAGCAGCGATGCTTGATAGTCGCCGGCGAACGTCCCGTTGAAGAATCGCTCGATCCCTTCACGGTACAGCCGCTCCCAACTTGCATCCTCCGCGCCCGGATTAATCGGAAAGAACAGACATTGATTTGCTTTTGCCGCGCTGTAGTCGCCCGGCGCGTCGCCGATCATCAGCGTCTGGCCCGCCGCATATTTCGATGCGTTCGTCAAAATCTCTTTTTTCGTGCCCACTTCCTGGCCGCAAATCGCCGTCACAAACTTATCGATCCCATGCTCGTGCCACTCCGCCTTGAGTGCGTCATTCGGCGTTGCGGAGCAGACAATTAAGTCCGCCTGCCCCGACATCTTTTGCAGGCACTCGCGAACGTACGGGAACGGCGGCACACCCCGCACCATCGCGGCGACGGAATCGTTTACCGCTTTCGACCAGGCAAGCGCCTGCTTGAGTGCCTCATCGCCCGTAGAATTCACGGCCGCTTGCAGAGCCGGGTTTCCCAGTTTGGTTTCCTCTTTGCACCAGCGCGCCAGTGTTGGCGGAACCTCGACCGATACTCCGCGAGCACGCACTTCGGGCCGCTTCTGCAGCCACTCGAGCGTCTCGATCAGAGCCGGAAAGCGATTGATACCTCGACTCTTTGAGTACAAATTGACGAACTCGGCCGCTTCGCGAGCGTACTTGCTGATCGCCTGCAGATTGTAGTAGTTGATGGTGTTCGGGATGAAGCATTCTTTGTGCTTCAATTCCATCGTGTCGAAAGTGCAACCGTCTGAATCGATGCCAACCAGGAACGAATGTTTTTTGGTGAAGATGTCCATGATTTCTTCTGCGATTTCTGGTGCGAAAAAAACTCGTTAAGGAACAGAAAAAAGCTTCGATGCGATCCGAAAAACTGGTGGCCGTCGGCAATCCGTTTGTCGTTAGCGCACGAGGCGCCGACAGCAAGGTCGGCGGCATTCGTCACTACGACTTGGACCGATCAGCCTGCGGTATGTACTTGGGCAATTTTTGAGCGACGTAAATCGGCGCCAGGCGCGCTAGGCGTTGGCGTCCGTCGATCATCGGCAGGCTGACCATCTCATTTCCGACCAGCGGGCGAGCATAACGGATAAAGTCATCGGTCACATCAAAGCCGCTGGCGGTGATCCATTCCTTCGGAAACTTCCGTTCGCTGTTGGCGACCTCGGCCAGCGGAACTTTGCCGTACGTCACCTCATAGATCGGCCCCGCATTCCGCAGGATCGTGGACATGAAGCCGCTTTCGCCACGCGCAGCCAAGACCGCGCAGTTTTCGCCCGCGTGATAGGCCTCGTCGAGATCAACCGTCGACGCATAGGCCATGGAATGCCGCTGGTCGGTGCCGGGGACGTTGCCGCGAGCACTGCCTTTCGCCTTTAACCCCACGCCATTCAAGTAGTTCACCACGGTCTGGCAGACTGTCGTCTCGCTGGAACTGAATTGCGTGTGGCCGAACGAATCCTTGCGTTCGCCGATCGAGCCCACATTGAACCCTTCGCTGATCACTACGATGCAACGTCCACTGCGACTCAGTTGATCGTTGACGTTGTCGGCGAGTTGCTCAAGCGAGCAGGGGCTTTCGGCGAGATAGATTTGCAACGGCATTTCGCGGCCCGGATCGGCGAGTCGTGCGGCAGCCGGAATGAATCCGATCTTGCGCCCCATCGCTTGCATCACCAGCACCGGGTCGGCGGGGCAAGATCCCGCGTTCTCTTCGTTCGCGTTCTGGACGGCATGCATCCAGTATTTGGCGGTCGAACCATATCCCGGGGTGTGATCGATCAACTTGAATTGGCTGTCACCGACGTCGTTGTCGATGGTCTTGGGGCCACCGATGCCGATTAGTTCGATTCCTTGTTGTTGGGCAAGTTGGGCGATTTTGTTGGCGGTGTCCATCGAATCATTGCCGCCGATGTAGACGAAGTAGCCCACGTTGTGCGCGCGAAAGACTTCCAGGCATCTCGCAAAATCTTCGGTCTGCTGCGGCTTGAGTTTATACCGACAGGTGCCGATCGAACCGGCTGCGGGCGTATAGCGAAGCAGGGCGATTTCCTCGGGTGACTGCGCGGTCAAATCGATAAACTCTTCCTTAAGTACCCCTTCGATACCGTGTCGAGCCCCGTACACGTGGCCGATTTCGGGAAATGATCGCGCTGCCTCAACCAATCCTCGCAGCGTGCTGTTGATCACAGGACTCGGTCCGCCGCTCTGGGCGACCACCAAATTCCGCGGCCCACTCATGAAAGCTCCTTGCGCTTGGTTTTACGGGAGAAACCCGATTGTTCCTGAAAAAATTCGGCTGAATATTGCCCGCAGATTTTATGAAAGCGGCGTCCCGGGCGAAAGTGGAGGGCGTCCTGCCCCGGCAGGCTTTCTCAACCATGTGTCCCGTTCCCGGCCTCTCCAAAATTGCGACCGCAAGTTCCCCGTGTTTCACGCACGTTGTGTTGCCAAAATTGAACGTCGGCCTTGGACTTTAGAGAGCAGCATGGTAGAGTTAGGTCAAGATTGAGTAAGTCAGATCCTTTCGGCATGTTGGCTCGGCACCCACGCTCGGCACTTTGGCCTTTTGGATTTCTGCCAGGTCCATTGGTGCTCTTGAGAACGCTTGTTGTGTTCCGCGCTTTTCGGTCCTGATTTTCTTTCGTTCCAGGACCACCATGACTGCTTCGTTGAAGGACGCTTCCCCCGCCGATTTTTCTTCCCTTGGACTTTCGGAACCGCTGCTCCGCGCGATCGCTGACGCGGGCTATCAGCAACCCACACCCATTCAAGCTCGTTCGATCCCGCCCATTCTTGACGGACAAGACCTGATCGGTTGCGCGCAAACAGGTACCGGCAAGACCGCTGCCTTCGTCTTACCGGCGATCGAGCGACTATGCCAATCTCACGTGGCAACCACGCCGTCCCCACGTCGCGAACTGCCGGCGGCGGCTGAATCACCACGCCGCCCTCACCATCCCTCACACCACCATCAACGGCATGCTGCGCCCCAGCGCGATATCCGCATGTTGATCTTGGCACCGACGCGGGAGTTGGCCAATCAGATTGCCGATTGTGTTCGCGACTACGGACGCCACACGCCCTTGCGATCGACCGTGATTTTCGGCGGCGTGTCGCAGGAGCGGCAGGTG